>DAOUVG010000232.1 GCA_030667735.1 Dehalococcoidales bacterium | reverse complement strand
GTCACCAATGCACGGGACGAGTAATTTTTCTTGCTTTAGTCAAACATCTGTGCTATCCTTACCGCAGACGAATATGACTACGGAGAAGGAAAAAGCACTGGAGCTAGCCATCGGCCAGATCGAGAAGCGTTTTGGCAAAGGCTCAATCATGAAGCTCGGAGAATCGGCAGCGATGACACCGGCCGAAGTGATTCCGAGCGGCTCGCTCACACTGGACCTGGCCATGGGGCTGGGGGGTATTCCCAAAGGGCGGATTGTCGAGATATTCGGCCCTGAGGCGTCCGGGAAGACCACCCTGGGTCTGCACATCATCGCCGAAGCTCAGAAGAGCGGCGGAACTGCCGCCTACATAGATGTCGAGCATGCCCTGGACGCCGCCTATTCCGGCCGCATCGGGGTAAATGTCGAGGAGATGCTCATCTCCCAGCCGGATACCGGCGAGCAGGCCCTGGAGATAACCGAGGCACTGGTCAGGAGCACAGCGGTCGACGTGATAGTCATAGACAGCGTTGCTGCCCTGGTGCCCCGGGCTGAAATCGAGGGGGAGATGGGGGATACCCAGGTAGCTCTGCAGGCTCGCCTGATGTCGCAGGCCCTGCGAAAGCTAGCGGCGGCTATCGGCAAGTCCGGGTGTGCGGTGATATTCATCAATCAGCTAAGGGAGAAGGTCGGCGTCTTCTTCGGAAATCCTGAAATCACACCGGGTGGCAGAGCCCTGAAGTTCTACAGTTCAATCAGGATTGAACTGCGGCGTATAGAAACTCTCAAGCAGGGAGACAGGGCTATCGGCAACCGTGTTCGCGCCAGGATAGTGAAAAACAAGGTTGCTCCTCCATTCAGGACCGCCGGGTTTGATATTATGTTCGACCACGGGATAAGCCGGGAAGCCGATATTATCGACCTTGGTGTTGAGTTGGGGCTAGTGAAAAAATCCGGTGCCTTCTTCTCCTGGGGTGATACTCGTCTCGGGCAAGGTAGAGAGAATGCCAAGCAATTCCTCTACCAGAATCCCGAACTTGCCCAGGAGATTGAGCAGCAGGTCAGAGCCTCAGCTATCAGTACACCTCAACCAGTGGTCGTGAACCAGTAAGACCACTTAATAATAACTGAATAGCTGTAAAACGAAAGAGCTGAGGCTTCGGGCCTTGGCTTTATGTATTTATTGGGGGAATGGGTGGAGAGTACGATGAGCAGGATAACGGCCATCCGCACCGGAAGGAAGACCGGGAAACGGGTGAACATATTTCTTGATAGCCAGTTCACCTTCAGCCTGGAAGCTGAGGTGGTAGTCAAGCAGGGATTGCGGGTCGGCCAGGAGCTATCCGAAGACCAGGTGGCGGCACTTGCCAGGACCGAACGCCATGACCGTTGTCTCAGTGCTGCCACTCGCTTCCTCACGTACCGGCCACGCAGCGAGTCCGAGCTCAGAGAGCGGCTCTACAAGCGGGGTTTTAGCGAAGACGGTATCGAGGTTGCGATAGCCCGTCTGAAAGACCAGGGATTCGTGGATGATATTGCCTTTGCCCGGTTTTGGAAGGAGAATCGGGATTCATTCAGCCCCCGCAGCCAGTGGCTAACCGGACTGGAGCTAAAAAAGAAAGGCGTGGCCGCCGACGTCATTGATAAGGTCGTTAGAGATACCGATGACGACGATAGTGCCTACCGGGCGGCTGAGAATAAGGCACATCGTCTTCCGTCATCAGACTATGAGATATTTCGACGGCGGTTGGGTGAGTTCCTCAAGCGCCGCGGGTTTAGCTACGACGTGATAAGTCGCACCGTGAGGCGACTCTGGCAAGAACTCAAGACAGAGGGGCAGGCGGAAGCCTGATTCTGCTCGACCCTGAATTTGCTGAAAGAAATCTATACAGAAAAGTGAGGTGAAAGGAATGGAAATAATCGTCTATGTTTCCAGTTTTATCATAGGCATAGTCCTTGGTGGTGCGGTTGTCTTCTTCTTCCGGCGGATGTCGGTCAACCGTCTCATCCGGGCAGCCGAGCGTAAGGCGGCCAGAATGATGGTGGAAAGCAGGACAGAAGCCAAAGAAGTGTCTGAAAAAGCCCGGGAAGACGCCGAGAAGCTAAAAACCTCTGCTGAGGCGGAACATCGGGAACGACGGACTGAACTGCAGCGCCAGGAGAACCGCCTGCAGTCCAAGACGGAGAACACGGACCGCAGGCAAGAAGCTCTGGTTCAACGCGAGAAAACCCTGGCTAACCGGGAGAAATCGCTGGAGACCACACGAGCCCAGCTTGATGAGGCCAAGGATAAGCAGGTCAAGCAGCTCGAGCTTATCTCCGGGATGTCCAGCGCAGAAGCCAAGAATACCCTGCTGGAGAGAATGGATACTGAGATACAGGAGGAAGCGTCACGGCGCCTCCACGAGTGGGAAATCAAACTGAAGGCTGACGCCGACCTCAAAGCCCAGGAGATACTGGCCCAGGTCATACAGCGGAGTGCTTCCGAGATAGTCTCCGAGACTACCGTGGTCAGTGTTCCGCTACCCAGTGACGAGATGAAAGGTCGCCTCATCGGGCGGGAGGGACGCAACATCAGGGCCCTGGAGCAGGCTACCGGAGTTGACCTGATTGTTGATGACACGCCGGAAGCGGTGACCCTGTCCAGCTTTGACCCGGTGCGCAGAGAGATCGCCCGCAACGCCCTCACCAAGCTCATCCTTGACGGACGTATTCATCCCGCCCGTATCGAAGAGGTGGTCCAGAAGGCAGAGGAGGAGATCGAGGCTGAAATCATCAGTACCGGTGAAAAGGCAGTCTACGATGTGGGCGTACACGGTCTCCGCCCCGAACTCATCAAGCTGCTCGGTCGCCTCAAGTACCGCACCAGCTACGGCCAGAACGTACTGAGGCACAGCATAGAGGTTGCCTATCTCTCTGAGATGATTGCCTCGGAGCTTGGTGCCAACACCACCATTGCCAAAAAGGCCGGACTGCTCCACGATATCGGCAAGGCAGTCGACCGCGAGGTAGAGGGTACCCACGCCGCTATCGGGGCAGACCTGGTCAGGCAGTGGGAGAAATCCCCCGAAGTGGTCGAGGGTATCGCACAGCACCACTTCGAGACTGGAGACGTCAGCTTCTGGGGCTTCATCGTCGCCGCGGCCGATGCCATCAGTAGTGCCCGGCCAGGCGCCCGACGGGAATCGATGGAGAACTACATTAAGAGGCTGAATGCGCTTGAGGATATCGCCAACAGCTTTTCCGGTGTGGACAGGTCCTATGCCATCCAGGCGGGTCGGGAGATTCGTATCCTCGTCAAGCCGGAGGAAATCGACGACCTGGGCGGAATGAGGCTTGCCAGGGACATTGTCAAGAAGATTGAGGAGGGACTGGACTACCCCGGGCAGATAAAGGTCACCGT
>DAOUVG010000062.1 GCA_030667735.1 Dehalococcoidales bacterium | reverse complement strand
CCCGTTGGATATCCTCCAGGCGGCAGTGGAGGAAGCAAATAGCAGACAGCAGGTACTACAGGAGCAGATAATGCTCGCGCAGGAGACTGCGGCTGTGAAGGCCATAGAGATAGCTGCCGCACAGGGACTTTCGGAGGAGCAGCAGGCAGAGGCAGCAGAACTGGCTCGTATCGGGGTTATTCAGGAGTTCCAATCACAGATAGAAGGGATGCAGCAGATAGGAGAGCCCTCACTGGATAACCCTCTTTTCGTGGCAGCCGTCCTCTACGGCACAGATGGCACAATCAACGAAGCAATGCAGCCATTCATTCCGGATGATGGACACGTCCTGGTATCTATAACTCCACAAGGGAACATGGATGACCGGGAGGCCCTGCAGGCAGCCGAAGATATCGAGGTTTTCTTCGTAAAGCACCCGCTGGTGAATGCGGATGTCACGGTTATTGCAGACACGAAACTGGTGGACGCTATCAGCAGGAGCCTGGGCAGCAACTTTGCAGTCCTCTTTGGCCTGTCCGTCGGTGTTATGATACTTATCCTGCTAGTCATGTTCCGTGTACGCTTGCGGCTGCTCTCCCTGCTGATGGTCGGCATTGGCGCCCTGTGGACATTCGGTCTGGCGGGATACTGTTCTATACCCCTGTCAATGACCACCATGGCGGTGCTGCCAATACTCATCGGTCTCGGAATAGATTATTCGATACAATTCCACAACCGCTACCAGGAAGAAATCACCAGAAGCCACTCAACAGGCAAGGCAATTATCACCTCCATATCCCGTATGTTCCCTGCGGTAGGTATTGCCCTGCTGGCCACGATTATCGGCTTCATTACGCTCTACATATCCAGGGTACCCATGATACGTGACTTCGGAACGATGCTCGCAGTGGGTGTAGTTCTGTGCTACGTAGCAGGGCTGTTTCTCCTTCACAGTATCCTGTATCTACGTGACAGGAAGGTGCCCATTGACCGCCTGAGTAAGGCGGCCATACAGGCAAGCGGTCGCATCGAGAGGGTTCTATCGCGAGTAGGCAGGATGGCAGTCAACAGGACGCTCCCGATATTCATTATTGCCCTGATCTTTGCCATTACCGGAGGTGTGGTGGACCGCTGGCTCCCGATTAACACTAACTACGAAGAACTGATGCCTCAGGACATAGAGGAGCTGGAGGTATTACGGGAGCTACGCCAGATAATCGGTATCGGCGGGGAGATTCGCTTTATGGTAGAGGCAGAAGATGTCACCAGCCCGGAAGTACTCACCTGGCTGAGCCAATACCAGGACGCAGTTCTCAGGTTGTATCCCGAACTCCTTTCCGTAGACAGCCTGGCGGTGCTTCTCAATGAAGCCACCCAGGGAGCAACACCCACCGAACAACTCGTTGAGCAGGTACTCGGGAGTACTCCACCCCTTCTCCTGGACCGGCTGGTCTCCCCCGACCACAGGATGGCAAGCATATTGTGCAGCACTGCATATATATCCCTGGAGGAGACCAATGACCTTCTTCGGGGCATGGCAGACCTCGCTCAGCCACCGGCCGGAGTACAAATTGCACCGGTAGGGTCTTTTGCCCTCGGAGCAAGTACGGTTGATGCCGTGGTGGGGACAAGGTTTACCATGAACCTCCTCTGCCTGGGGGCCGTATTCGTGGTGCTCCTGCTGGTCTACCGGCGCCTCAGCAGTGCCGTATTCACACTCATACCGGTGGGAGCAGTGATAGCCTGGTCCTCGCTGGATATGTTCCTCATTGGCATCCCGCTCAACCCACTCACCGCGATTCTGGGCGTCATCATAATCGGCATCGGCACCGAATTCATGGTGTTGCTCATCAGCCGGTACGAAGAGGAGAAACGACAGGGACAATTACCGCGGGATGCCATGGTTACGGCGCTCTCGAAGATAGGCCGTGCCATAGTTACCACTGCTTTGACAACTATGGGAGGCTTCGCCGTGCTGATAGCATCGGATTTCGTCATGGTCCGCGACTTCGGTATCGCCACAGTAATGGGCGTGCTTCTCTGTCTGATTAGTGCCATTGCCGTCATGCCCGGGTTAATTGTATGGTTTGACGAATGGAGAGCCAGGAGGTCGTTAAAGCAAACCAGGTAACTGCCCATGATATGCATGGGCATGAGATAGATGGTGAAGAGCAGGACACCGCAGGCCAGAAACGCTATAATGTAACCGCCGGAGACAGGTCAGTAAATCAGCAGGCAATTGCCCTTCTGTATACTGAAAGGTATTGTACGAACTGGAGGTATGCGGATGCGCATCGGGTTGATAACGGACACACACATCCCCATGGCGGCAGAAGAACTACCCCCTGAGGTGGCTGAGGTTTTCCAGGCAGTCGACCTCATCCTGCACGCTGGTGATATCTACAATATATCCGTTCTGAACGACCTCCAGCGTATAGCACCGGTGCTGGCGGCGTTGGGAGATGACGATTCCATCGGCCTGCTGAAGGACGAGCGTGTTGAGAACAAGCATGTGCTGAATCTGGAGGGCTACACGTTATGGCTCACCCACGAAAGGCCCTTTCCGTACCGGTCTACACCGGAGCAGAGAGCATTGCTTCCAGACGTCATCGTACACGGTCACAGTCATGCGGCGGAGGTGAGGCGCTATGACGGTGTCCTGGTAATAGGTTCCGGCAGCCCCACTTTTCTGCACTACCAACGCGGTCCGGGTACAGTCGCCATACTTGAAATAGGACCGGAAGGAGCGGAGGCTTCCATTGTGAAGCTGCAGGGTGCTATCTACTAACAGAACAGGATGTTTAGGAAAGCCTAATAATATCTTTACGCAATATTTACGAACTCTATGTTCCGGCTAACAAACGGGGCAAAACGATACGGCAACTCCCGGAAGTACCTATCAAATGAGCAGCGCTAGTCAAGTGGCTAGCGCTGTTTCTTGCTTTGAATGGCTCCGTCAGCTATTGCATGCCGGGTTCCACATACCAATGAGGTCAGCCTCCTCATCCAGTCGAGCAACTTCACCACGGGAATTGCCATGTATGTGGATATGAGTGGCACCGTTCCCCTGTATTAGCGGCATCTTGTCGTGACCATCAAATCGCTGACTCAGGTCATCAGTCTGGCTGATGTAGATAGGAGCGAACGTGAGGTCGGCCGTCTCCCGGGTAAATATGTAATTTGCCGGGGATTCTTTGAACCTGGTACCAATCTTGTAGACCCAGTACCTATATTTCCTGCCAGACCGCCCCTGCCATTTTATTGTTGCCATAGCCCCCATGATGCACCTCCTCTTTGGCTGATTAATCATCACGTGCTACGTCTTAGCACAGTTACACGTTTCATGCCTAGTTAGTCACGGTGAAGGTAATTGCACCGGAGTACATGACCTCCTGGATTCCTTCCAGAGACAGAGACATTGCCATGTACATCGTGTGGTCGTTCGTGCCCTCGGGAGCCCCTGCCCCGGTGGTAACACGAGTGACATTTTTGTAACCCTCTATCGTCTTGTTGGTGTCAGTCACCGCTTCCGGTTTCTTGGGTTGACCGGGAGACCCTCCACTATTCTGTTGATTGTCAATCTCAAGAGAAAATTGCCCGGGGTCATCGGGTACGCCCATTCCCCTGCTCAGGTCAATCGTGTTCGAGGTGCCGTCGCTCCAGGTAGCATCCGACATCACCCCCATCTCGTATGCGGCGTTCGACGTCACCTGTGTAGTCAGATAGTTGCTCGCCGGGTCGGTGATATAGCCGGTCGTGCCCGGCTCAATGCCGGCGGCCTCGTCACCAAGGATGATACCCGCACTGTCAAATGTTACCTCGGAGTAAGCCGACATCGAAGCACCGGTACCCCACGAGCCAGAGGCACTCGTGGCCTCATCACGGACCATCGCTGAACAGTGCCAGGCCTGACCGGGAGTGACCCGGGCCAGCTTCCCCGGCTTGAACTTAAGGTACCAGTCACCCGTTGTGCCACTGAAATCGGACGGTTCTATACAGCCACCTGTCACCAGTTCCCAGGTAGTAGCAGCACTACCGTTATTCATTGACCATCCCGCTATCTTATCCCACTTGAAGATGGCCAGTTCATCAGCATCCCACTGGGTTCCATCTGAGCTATGGTATATATGGAACTCCATCTCCTGGATGTCATCAATAGTGTTGATGTCACCGGCAGTAACCTTGACACGGCACGCTGTCAGTGGCGTCATCGCACTGACTTCGCTATCCGAACCACTTTCTACCAGCGCTATCACATCGATAGTGGGCGCAGTGTTCCCGCCCTTACTATGAGCGGTAACCCCGCCTGACGCAGCGTGTACCACCACCGGCACCAGCGTAAACAGCAAACAGCCAACAATTAGTATTGTAAGCAGCCTTTTCATTCGGCCATCTCCAGCAAGCCTCAGACAGGGCAGCAGCACTCATCAACAATCCAAGTACACCGCAGGGCGTCAATCTGCGGTGTACTTTATCGGCGGAAAGAGGTAAGGCGACTGTCTATCGGGGCCTTGAGCTAGCGCTCTCCAGCACTTCTTCCTGCCCAAGAATCTTCTCCTTACTCTCTATTCTCAGACTACAGCCGGAGTCCTAAACGAAAGATAAAGACCGGGGGCATTTTCCGAAACATTTTCTAAACAGTGACTGACAGGCACCAGTGACCGGCAGAGATGAACCACCAGATGAGACGACAGTTGCAGACGTGGAAGTCAGTTTGCCGGTGCCAGTCTTACGTTGGAGCAGAAGGAACACTCCAGCAGGTTGCTGAATAAGGGGGGTCTGGGCGTCATTCTTACAGAATGACGTTAGCATAATCCGAAACCGGATTCTGCCGGTGTCCCCCAGATATAGTGGGGTTGGTCGAAAGGGTTTTTCATCACCCTGCTAGTGCACTACCAGCGAGTAAGCACACCTGGCCTGGCTGTGAGGCAAAATGAAGTAATGAGGAGGGCGGATGCCGGCGGTTTTGAAAGATGGAATGTGGCGCAATTACGAAGAATAGTGCGGTAGTACGAAGAGGATTACCCTTGCTCCGGGCTTTTCGTGCTCGACGATGACCTAGCGGCTGGTGTGGGAGTTATTTCCAGACGGCTCCCTGTCTACACAGCGAATGTGCGCGACTGTGGGAAACCAAGTATAATCTCACTGTGTACGGGTGCCGGATTAGTGACTCCACGAGTATCCGGCCCGAGCGACCTGTGACTAACTCATGGCTGAGTGATAGTCCTGCAGGGACCTTACCCCGGAGCCACCCTGACGATAGGCAGCTATTCCCTTGGCGGCAGCAGCGGCGGCGGCCAGGGTAGTGATATACGGTACCTTGTATTTTATCGCCGTCTTGCGGATATAGGAATCATCATACTGACTTAGCTTCCCGACCGGGGTATTGATAACCAGGTTAATCTCCCCGTTCATGATTCCATCAGCGATATTGGGGCGCCCTTCGTGCATTTTAAGAATGAGTTCGGACTCGATACCCTGACTGGCAAGGAACTGGCGAGTGCCTCGCGTCGCCTTGATTTTGAAATCGAGCTCAGTAAAGCTCCTGGCCACCTCAGTCACAGCGGAGCGCTCTTTCTCAGATACCGTTATCAGGACGGTGCCTTCTGTTGGCAGTAACTGCTTTGCCGCCTCCTGTGCCTTGAAGAAGGCCAGGCCGAATGAGTCCGCGATGCCCAGAACCTCGCCTGTTGAGCGCATCTCCGGACCGAGCACGGGGTCCACTTCGGGGAACATGTTGAATGGGAAAACCGCTTCCTTTACACCGAAGTGTGCTATTTTGCGCCGCTTCAGGTCCATCTCAGCAAGTTTCTTGCCGAGTATAAGCTGAGTTGCGATGCGCGCCATGTACACGTTGCACACCTTTGAGACCAGAGGCACCGTCCGCGATGCTCGTGGGTTTGCCTCCAGCACGTAGACCACATCCCGGGCAATCGCATACTGGATGTTCATCAGCCCCAGCACGTCCAGTTCCTGCGCAATCTTCCTGGTATACTCGTTAATCGTTTCGAGGTGCTTTTCCGGTATGCTTACCGGAGGGATTACGCAGGCGGAATCGCCGGAATGTATACCGGCAAATTCAATGTGCTCCATGATGGCGGGCACAAAGACCTGGGAGCCGTCGGCAATAGCATCAGCCTCCGCCTCGATAGCATGGTCAAGGAACTTGTCTATCAGGATAGGACGGTCAGGGGTGACATCCACGGCAGCGGCAAGATACTCCCTGAGCATCTCCTCGTCGTGAACAATCTCCATACCACGTCCGCCCAGAACATAGGAAGGCCGAACCATCAGGGGATATCCGATTCTGCCGGCAACGACCAGCGCTTCCTCAAGGTTGCTGGCCATGCCGGAATCCGGCATGGGGATGCCGAGTTTCGTCATTACCTGGCTGAACCGGTCACGGTCCTCTGCCAGGTCTATTGTCTCCGGCGAGGTACCCAGTATTCTGACACCGGCCTCGGACAGTTCCCTGGCAATATTGAGTGGGGTCTGACCGCCAAACTGGACGATTACACCCTCCGGTTTCTCCTTCTCGTAGATACTGAGAACGTCCTCAATGGTGAGTGGTTCAAAGTATAGCTTGTCCGACGTATCGTAGTCCGTGGAGACAGTTTCAGGATTGCAATTGACCATGATTGTCTCGAATCCCATATCACGCAGCGCCAGGGCGGCATGGACACAGCAGTAGTCGAACTCTATCCCCTGGCCGATACGATTCGGGCCGCCCCCCAGAATCATTACCTTCCGCCGGTCGCTGACAACTGTCTTGTCGGGAGCATTGTAGGTGGAGAAGTAGTAGGCAGCGTCTTCCACGCCACTGACGGGTACAGGCTCCCACGCCTCCACAACCCCGAGGGAAATACGCCTGGTCCGGATTTCCTTTTCCGGTACACCGAGAAGCTGCGCCAGATAGCGGTCGGCAAATCCATCCTTCTTAGCCTGAATCAGCAGGTCATCCGGCAGCATTTTGCCCCGGCATTGAAGGACCCTCTCCTCCAGTTCCACAAGCTCCTTCATCTGCTCAATGAACCAGTGCTTGATGTATGTCCTCTCGTACAGTTCCTGAATACCGGCGCCCTTGCGAAGTGCCTCGTACATGATGAACTGTCGCTCGCTGGTGGGGTTCTTAAGCATCTCCATCAGTTCGGGCAGCTCTTTCTCATTGAAATCCCGGGCGAAGCCCAGGCCATAACGACCGATTTCAAGTGAACGAATCGATTTCTGAAAGGCTTCTTTGTAATTCTTGCCGATGCTCATTGCCTCACCGACGGCACGCATCTGGGTACCAAGTTTATCCTCGGCGCCCCTGAATTTCTCGAAAGCCCAGCGGGCAAACTTGACGACTACGTAGTCACCTGACGGGGTGTACTTCTCAAGGGTCCCGTCCCGCCAGTAGGGAATCTCGTCCATGGTGATGCCACCCGCCAGCATGGCGGAAACAAGTGCTATCGGGAAACCGGTCGCCTTGGATGCCAGTGCCGAGGAACGTGAAGTCCGCGGGTTAATTTCTATCACTACCACGCGATCCGTCTCCGGGTCATGGGCAAACTGGATATTGGTACCGCCGATTACCTTAATTGCCTCTACTATCCGGTAAGAGTATTCCTGGAGTCTCTTTTGAAGCTCCGGGTCTATCGTGAGCATTGGTGCCGTGCAGAAGGAATCCCCGGTATGGACGCCCATG
>DAOUVG010000310.1 GCA_030667735.1 Dehalococcoidales bacterium | reverse complement strand
TGTGGAACAGGACTTCCAGGAAGTTCTGCGGGTGCGGGTAGTCGGCCACCCAGCCCAGGTAATACATATCATCTATTTCTTCCTCGAGGTGGTAGAGGTACCTCTGCGGCTCCAGTTGCCTCACCTTCACCTCCACACCCAGGTTCTGCCGCCATTCGCTGATGATAGCCTCCAGGTCGCTGGATATCAGCCCTCCCCACCCGCTGGTCGTAATCGTTATCGGTGGCAGTGCCGATACATCCCCGTACCGGGATGCCCTGATTGACTCCCGCGCCTTTTCAACGTCAAACCCGAGACCGGAAAGTCCTTCATCGTGACCGGGAAGCCCCGGCGGCAGTATCCCGTACGCCGCCTGCACCATGCCCCGGTAGACCAGTGTGGCCAGTTTCTCCTTATCCACTGCCTGCGTGAAAGCACGGCGGACATTCACATCGTCAAAAGGCGGGGCGGTGGTATTGAAACCGAGGTAGCCGAGACTGAGCTCAGGCACTATCATGAGCTGGGAATAGAAAGGGCCGGCCTCATCGGTGACCCTGTCGATATAAGAAACAGAGACCCCGGCGACATCGATATCATCGGTCTCATACATGTCTAGCGGGTAGCCTGCCAGGAAATGGAAAACCACCGAGTCCAACCTGGCTGTATCACCATAGTAGAGCGGGTCCCACTCCAATACCAGCTTCTCATCCTCCACCCATTCGCCCAGTTTGAACGGGCCGGTGCCATTGGGGTGACGCCACCACTCACCCCCGGCCTCCACATTGGCCCTGTCCACCACGAACGCTGTGGAATAGGCCAGCTTGTAGAGGAAATACGACCGGGGAGCGTCTATCGTGACCTCCAGGGTGTAGTCGTCAACTGCCCTGATTCCACTTATTTCCCGGCTCTTGCCTGCCAGCACATCCCCGACGCCAACAATGTCGCCCAGGTAGGTGGCCGCCGTATGCGACCCCGTCTCCGGCCAGCATGCGCGCTGCCAGGAGTAGACAAAGTCCTCCGCTTTGACCTCCCGGCCGTCGTGGAACTTCACTTCCCGGTGCAGGCGGAAGGTATAGGTCCTGCCGTCTTTGCTCACCTGCCAGTCACGGGCAATATCCGGCACCAATTCCAGGTCAGCGTCCAGACGCACCAGGCCGCTGAACAGTTGCATCAGACACTCATGGGACGTCATATCCCCGGAAATCGCCGGGTCCAGTGTCAGGGGGTCAGTGCCGTACAGGGAAAGACTACCCCCCTCATGCACGGGCAAGGGCGCTTCCTTCTCAGGCTCAGGCTGGCACCCGCCGGTAGCCATACCAAGGAGCAAGATTACCGGAATCAGAATACATCCTATTCCTGCCATTCTGCGCAAGGCGTCACTCCTTCTGCCCTTATTCGCTGCACCGTATCCCATTCTACCATCTTATGCTACGAATACGACACACCGGAATACAGCATGCTCCCATTCAGACAGAAAAGTGACACAACGGAACGAGGTGTCGTGGTCATTGCCCAACTACCCACCCCTGCAGGGTGGAGAAGTTTCCTTTATTCAGCACCCTGCTAATGTACCGGACGGGTACATTTTCTTGACACCAATCTCCGCAATCTGCCACATTGGTAGAAATACAGAATTGCTCGACGAAGAGAGGGGGTCCGTTGACATAATAGTGCCGTCCTATACTCGCGGCGAGACACTGACAGAGAAACGATAAAGGAGACATTTCCGCATGACTGAAGAGAAAAACCCGCCACTGGAGATACGTTCGGCGAGGTGGTACCGCGAACCACTCGACTATAAAGAAATCATTTACGAGTCAAATCACGAGACCCACGTTGCAAAGATAACACTGAACCGCCCCGAGAAGATGAATGCCATGACCCATCAACTCCGTGCCGAGCTCTTTCACGCACTGAAATTCTCCGAACTGGACAACGATATCAACGCCATCGTCATCAAGGGAGCCGGGCGCTGCTTCAGTACCGGCTATGACCTCGGTGGCGACATGGGCAGTGAAGAACCCGACCTTGGTTCCCAGTATGTCGATACCTGCGGGCTCACCCACTGGGCACGGTACGTCATCCAGCAGTGGTGGCAAATCTGGGAGCTGTCCAAGGTAGTCATTGCCCAGACCCACGGATACTGCCTGGCCGGAGCCTCGGAACTGGCCGCCATGTGCGACCTGCTGGTGACTACCCCGGACTGTAAGTTCGGCTACCCGCCAATGAGGTCAATGGGCGTGGACATGCTCTGGTTCCCCTGGCTTCTGCCAATGAGAAAAGCCCACGAGATGGCTTTCACCGGCGACAGCATTCCCGGCGAGGAAGCCTACCGACTCGGCATGGCCAACTACTGTGTCCCCCAGGAGGATATCGATGAATTCACCGACACCTTCGCCAAACGGGTCGCCCTGATGCCCTGGCAAATGTCCACCCAGTACAAGAGGGCCATCAAGAAGATGTACGAGATGCAGGGTATCAGAACATCCCTGGAGACCAGCGCCCTGTTTGCCTATCACCGTGCTGCCGACAGCGAGTACGCCAGAGAGATGGGAACGATGTTTATGCAGCTCCCACTCA
>DAOUVG010000015.1 GCA_030667735.1 Dehalococcoidales bacterium | reverse complement strand
TTTAAGCAGCGATGAGCCGGTCAGTCTGTCACTGGCCTCAGCCCAGCTCAGGACAGTCCGCTGCAGGTCCCAGAGCAGACACATAGTAGCGTAATACATTGTAGAGGTGATGAGTTCCTGGAACTCCTTCCCGTCAACTCTACCGAGGTGTCCCTCCAGGGAGGCCAGCGGTGTTTCCGTAACGGTGTCCCAGCCAACGACATAGTACTGCTGTTGCCCGACCCCTCTCTCTTCGGCATATCGGTAGAGGTCGTAGCGGAACAGCGGTGAGTCAATGTCTTCCCCGGTGACGATGCAATTGCCATCCACTTCGGCCACTGGCACCCTGCGAAAGAACTCGGTGGGCAGTCCCTTCTCCTTCTGTAATTGCCTGGCCTCAAGCATGGGCACCGTCTTGCAGCAGTACCTGGCACATAGAACATCCATGGCCACCGCATCGAGCGAGGCCATGGCATATCCTTCCGGTATCCTCTCTCCCATCCCCGTGTGGCTGATATTGATGGCCTCAATGGCATCGACGACGTGTATCATGAACACGCCCTGGTCCTGCGTAGCCCGGATGACGTCTGCCTGCGTCCCCGGCATTCCGCGAGTCCGGGTGACAATGTACTCGCCTTTTTCGTTTCTGACCGGAAGCCCGGTCTCATCGTCCATCTGCGGGACCCAGATCATGTGAGGAAGCTCCGTTTTCATCCCCGGGACAGGGTCCGGGGAGCCGTATAGCCACCGTGCCTTGCCCTTTGCATCACTACGAGGGGCTTCCTGCGGATAAAGCCCTATCCCCAGGTTCTTCACCGCATTTGTCAGGAGGTCCATAGCATGTATCTTGAGCCTGGGCACGTTGACCAGTACACACCCGGGATAGTCCTTCATATCCTCCGTGTCCGATGGGTCACCGCCAACGATTGCCTTGTGCAGGGTTATCTCCTGGTAATTGGCCCCGTCCGGGACGGGCACCACCCTCCCCTTTGAGGCATTGTCGTAGAGGCGGTTCAGGTCATAGAGCAGCAGCCTGTCGCCCGCCCTGCCCGGGGGAAGGTACTCTCCGGAGACACTCTCCTGGTAGCCATTCATAGGATTGTCGCGGTGTGACGGGTCATGGGTATCGGCCAGATACTTCCTTGCGAAGTAGAAACCCCAGCCGCCGTAGAAATCCCCGCTCCGTCCTTCCATGACGGCTTCGGTAGTAATCGGTTTGCCCCCGTTGTAGTGCCGGCTGAAAGAGCCGGCGGCACCTGAGGTGAAGCTGGCGGCTTCCCCCAGCGCCATCTCGTAATAGGAGATATTCATTTTGTCGTGGAACCAGCGCATCAAGGCAGCCATGAAAGGCCATTCCGTACAGGTGGTATGGCCCATCCCCTCACCGTGGGTTTTTGGGTCGATGCATAAGGGCGCGACCAGGTTGGGTTTGAAAAGCAGCTTCTTCCCCTGCCTGACCTGTGCTTTAACACCGGTAGTGAAACCGGTCTCCTCATCCAGCTTACCGAGGGCATGTTCCAGACCAGCATGGATGTAGTCTATTCTGCCCTTTATCTCTTCCCATGCTTCCGCGCTATCCTCATTGATAACCCGCTGCAGCAGCACAGGCATACCGGCATAGGCACGGCCGGGTTCCATTCTGACGGCAGCAACCGGCGAACCGGAGGTATCCGTACTGAGCACCCCGATACTTGACTCCACTTCCATTCCCTTCTCAAAGGACATTGCATTCTCTCCTTCCAGACAATCGTTACGGGACAATGACCGGCACCCCCTACGCATACCGGTGAATCTGTCTTGACGGCAATACAGAAATGGACCCGTTACTCACCACGACAGATATAATTGACCATAATGTACTACACGTCGGCCGTGATTTCAAACCCTGTGCGCGGCATCCGCTAAATAAATGACACTCCGGCATAGCCGATGCTGGTTACCACACAAGAGGAAAGCTGACTCTCCCTGCCGGGAAGGTGGATTGTCAGGCAGTAACCACGACACCTTACCCTGCTGTCTGGACGAGGGTGTAATAACCAATCCCGCACTATACCAATTGTGCACATTATTTGCTATGATAACGATACATGCCAACCCCCTGATGTCAGGGAGCTGCCCATCAAATCCGAATATTAGGAGGTAGCCGATGCCTGCGGGTATACCAAAGGAACTGACCGCAGAACAGGTGAGGGCTAAATGTAACCCTGCCCTGTTCGAGTGCGATTCAACCGCTGACCTCAAGCCTATCGACACCATTATCGGCCAGGACAGGGCACTCAGTGCTCTCAAATTCGGTCTCAGTATCCAGAAAACCGGATTCAATATCTATGTCGCCGGACCGGCCGGAACCGGCAAGATGACGGTGATGCGGTCATTTCTGGAGACACTGGCATCCCAGAAGTCAGCCCCCTCCGATTGGTGCTACGTGTACAACTTCCGGGACTCATACTGCCCCAAGGCTCTGGAAGTACCTGCCGGGACCGGGCTGGTCCTGCAGAAAGACATGCGGGACCTGTTAGACAAGGTCCGCCGCAGCATCGTGCAGGCGTTCAGTAGTAAGGAATACGATGAACGGCGCTCAGAGATAGCTGATGAACTGAACCGGAAACGGGGGACGGTATTCACCGTCGTCAGTGAGAAGGCCAGAGAGAGAGGATTGCTCCTGAAGACCACCCAGGTTGGTCTGGTTCTGACACCGGCCATAGACGGCCAGCAAATGAGTGAGGAAGACTACCAGAACCTGAGCGCTGAGAAAAAAGAAGAACTAAACAAGGCACGGGAAGAGCTCACTGCGGAATTGAAAGAGACACTCGTGGAACTGCAAAGCGAGGAGAATGACGCTCAGAAACAACTCGAAGACACAGACCATGAGGTAGCTGTCTACGCCGTCAGCCATCTCTTCGAAGAGCTCAGGAACAAGTATGCCGAACTCACCCAGGTAGTACACTACCTCGATGAAGTCAAGAAAAACATCGTTGAGCACTTCGGGCAGTTCCGGGCGGATGAAAAACCCGAGGGAGCCGACCCCATGGCTGCTGCGATGCATGAACAAGCCCGGAAGCAGGCTCTGCAGGTATATGAGGTCAATGTGCTTGTTGACAATTCGGAGCTGGAAGGAGCCCCGGTAGTTGTCGATATTAACCCCACGTTCAGCAATCTCTTCGGCCGTATTGAAAAGGAGGCGCAGTTCGGTGCCCTGTACACAGACTTTACAATGATAAGAAGCGGCTCACTGCACCGGGCTAATGGCGGGTACCTTGTGATAAGGGTCGAAGACCTGTTGACCAATTATCAGTCCTGGGATGGACTGAAGAGAACCCTCCGCGAGAACAAGCTTATCATCGAGGATATCGGCGAGAAGCTTGGTTTCATGTCAACCAAGACTATCCAGCCGGAACCTATTCCACTTGATGTCAAAGTTGTCATTATCGGAGAGCCGATGTTCTACTACCTTTTACATCAGTCGGACCTCCAGTTCAGGGAGCTGTTTAAGGTAAAGGCGGATTTTGATAGTCAGATGGACAAGAACGAGGCCAACCTTAAGGACTACGCCGCCGTCCTGTGCCGCCTCTGTAATGAGGAAAACATGAAACACCTGAGAAGCGGCGCCCTGGCCAGGATAATAGAGCACAGTTCAAGGTTGGCGGACAATAATGACAAGCTGACAACGATGTTTTCCAGTATCGCCGATATTGTCCGCGAGGCCAACTTCTATGCCGGTGAAGACGGGGCCTCCGCCATCGAAGCCGACCATGTTAATAGAGCTATAGAGCATCGGATCTATCGGTCAAACCTCATCCAGGAGCGCATCAACGAGATGATAGAGGCCGGGATGATTATCATCGACGTAGAAGGCGAGGCAATAGGCCAGGTGAACGGTCTGGCGGTATCTGACCTGGGTGATTTCTCCTTCGGGAGGCCGAGCCGTATTACCGCCAGTGTCGGCGTAGGACGAGAAGGACTGGTTGACATCGAGAGAGAATCCAAGCTTGGTGGCCCCCTCCATACCAAAGGGGTCCTGATACTCAGCGGGTATATTCACGAGAAGTATGCCCGTGATATCCCTCTGTCCCTTTCCGCCCGTCTTGTCTTCGAGCAGAGCTATGGAGGAGTGGATGGCGATAGTGCTTCAAGCACGGAACTGTACTCACTGCTCTCCCGACTGTCCGGGGTGCCCATCAAACAGAGTATTGCCGTGACCGGTTCGGTCAACCAGAGGGGAGAGGTGCAGGCGATAGGTGGAATAAACGAGAAGGTAGAGGGGTTTTTCGAGGTATGCCGTGTCAGGGGCCTCAATGGGTCGCAGGGGGTCCTCATGCCGGCAAGCAACACCCACAACCTCATGCTCAAGGATGACGTTGTCGAGGCAATCCGGGAAGGCAAGTTCCACATCTACCCGGTGAGCACGATAGACGATGGGATTGAAGTGCTTACCGGAATGAAGGCAGGCCAGTTCCTGGAAGACGGCACCTTCGAGTCTGATTCCATAAACGACCGGGTGCAAAAGCGCCTGGCAGGTCTGGCGGAGAAGCTGCGGGACTTTTCCAAAGGTGAAGAAAAGACGGATACGGACAAGAACGACAAGGAAGCCGAATCTTAAGTCCGGCCGAAACCGGCTTTCCCACCAGTGCCGCGTGGCGTTGTTGACGGCGATATAGCAAAGATGGCAAAATGCAGTCTGTGCGGTCGCTTGATATGTCATGGAATATACCTGGCTCCTCAGGAGTAATATAGGCCGCAAAGGACTCGCCAGGAGAAATATAAGCGCAAGGTAAACTGGCAATAATAAACAAGGAGTAGCAATATGAGCAGGAAAATTCAGGAACCGCTTGAAATTAAAGGGATGAAGCTCAAGAACCGGATAGGTTTTGCCCCTTTCCTGAACATGCCTCGAAATGAAGACTGGAGCGTGAATGACCTCACAATCCGTTGGTTCGAGGAACGGGCTAAGGGGGGATTGGGGTTCATCATGACCGGTTCCTTCGTCCCGCTGATGGTACTGATGCCCACAGCCAGAGAGGGATTTGCCCGCCTCGCCGAACGGATGCACCAGTATGACTGCAAGATTGGCATCCAGCTTGTGCAGGGTGGCCCGATGAGCGGACAGGGCCCGTCACCCTCTCCATATCCCAGCGCAACTCATGCCAAGCTGGGCCAGTTCGACCTGATGGCCGGCAGCATCCTTCCCGTCAACGAGGTAACAGTCGAATACCTCGAGCAACAGGTTAAGGAGTTTGCCGCCGCCGCGAAGCTCCTCAAGGAGACAGGTATCGACTGCGTCGAGTTGCACTGTGCTCACGGTGGGGCAACTCTGTGCTGCTCCTTCATCTCTCCGTTCTACAACCACCGGACCGACCAGTACGGCGGGAGCTGGGAGAACCGCCTCCGCCTCCCCACCGACATTCTTCGCGCGATGCGGGAAGCTGTCGGCGATGACTACCCGCTACTTGCTCGAATGGATGCCGACGAGTTGCTGGGCGATGAAGGAATCACAGTATCAGATGCCCAGAAGTACATCGCACCAGCACTGGTAGAGGCCGGTGCAGACTGTCTGGACGTCTCGCAGGGTTCGATAGTTCACTCCCCCCACGGTATTACCATCCCGGTCTACTATGAGAGGGGATGCTTCATCGAAAATGCCGCCGCCATAAAAGAAGTGGTCGATGTTCCCGTTATCGGTGTGGGGGCTATCCTGGACATGGACATGGCCGAGAGGTTCCTCCAGGAAGGTAAAGCGGACATCATCTATATGGGCCGCCAGGTTACATGCGACACAGATACCGCCAACAAGTACTTCGAAGGCAGGCCGGAGGATATCCGCATGTGCATCGGCTGCCAGGCTAGTTGCGGCAGGCCGTGCTCAATCAACTATGATATCCAGGACGACCCGATTCCGCTGACCCCGGCGGAGAAGGTCAAGAAGGTACTCGTGCTGGGTGGTGGCGTTGCCGGCATGGAAGCAGCCAGAATCGCCGCTACCAGGGGTCACCAGGTAACACTGTTCGAGAAAAGCAGCGAGCTTGGCGGTATGGTCGCCAACCTCGGCCTCAACCCCCTGCCCGGTGAGTTCGGCAATGTCACGCGGTACCGGTCCACCCAGATGGGCAAGCTCGGAGTGGACGTCAGGGTCTGCAAAGACGCCACTGCCGACGAAATAATCGGGACGAAACCGGATGTCGTCATACTGGCTGCGGGTTCAACCGCCACGATACCGGATGTAGCTGAAGGCAAATTCGGCGTGTTGACTCATGGCGAGGCCCTGAGACAGCGCCGCTCCATCGGACAGAAGGTCATCGTCTGGGGATTCTTTGGTGCCGAACTGGCCATCGCCCTTGCCGAGGAAGGTAAGGACGTTGTCCTCCTGGGCCGGTCCGGAGAAGGTTCACTGGGCAGTGATATCGCCGGAGTGCGCCGCCTGTACCTTGTTAAGAAGCTTACAGACCTCAATGTCGTCAGAGGAACACCTGAAGGCCAGAGGATGAGCAATCCCGAAGTACTCTACAACGTGACCGTGGAAGATATTGCTGACGGTAAGATAACGCTACAGGTGGGGGACAACACCGACAGAACGCGGGTCATTCCCTATGATACCATCATTCTATCCAGACGGTTCGGAGAGAGGAAGTCCAACGATTCCCTCTTCAGCGAACTGGAAGGGAAGCTGCCCGAAGTCTATAAGATTGGCGATTGCGCCCAGGTAAGAACGATTAAGGATGCAATCTGGACGGCCAACGAAGTCGCCCGGAAGATTTAGCAGGGATGCACTGCGATACGGTATCATCCGGGGCACGGTCGGTGCTGGCTGTGTCCCGATATCCTGCTGATTCATGTGATATTAACCAGACATATAGTTACCGGACGAACTCCGGACAGGTACTCAGACAATTGAATTTGGGGGTGGCACATGGTTAAGAAAAGATTCCTGATTATACCCATTCTTCTTATAGTTACAGGAGTACTGATGAGTGGTTGCAGTACACAATACGCCAAAGATGGTGACATTGTCGATGTACACTACACCGGAACATTGGAAGATGGTTCGGAGTTCGATTCATCGGAAGGCGAAGACCCTCTGCAATTCACCATCGGAGCCGGCCAGATGATACCCGGTTTTGAGGATGCCGTATACGGGATGAAGGTAGGCGAGACCAAGACTATAACAATCCCGTCAGCAGAGGCTTACGGGCCACACGATGAAGAGCTTCTCATGGAGGTAGGCCGGGACGAGTTGCCTGAAGATGTCGAACCAACAGTTGGACTGCAAATCGGGGTGACTTACGAGGGAGGTCAGCAGGGTTCGGCTATCGTAACGGAAGTAACCGAGACCACCGTTACGCTGGACGCCAACCACTTCCTCGCCGGAAAAGACCTCAGCTTTGAGATAAAACTGGTCAAGATAAGAAGGTAGACCGCTGGTTGGCCAGCGGTCAGAGAAAGTAAGAGACAGGCAATGCCGAAGCTTCTTGAATACCAGGGGAAACGACTCCTGAAAGAGATGGGAATACCGGTCCCACTCGGTGATGTCGCCTCCACGCCAGAGGAGGCACTCCGGATAGCTACAGAAATTGGCAAACCGGTAGCAGTTAAAGCCCAGATAGGTGTAACCGGCCGCTTTAAGGCCGGCGGTATCAAGTTTGCTGATACGCCCGATGAGGCCAAAAAAGCCGCTGCCGGACTCCTCGGTAAAGACATCAAAGGTGCCAGGGTAAACAAGGTACTGGTCGAGGAACGGCTGGACGTCGAGCGAGAGATGTACGCCGGCATCATTGTCAATGATTCCTACAAGGTCAGGAGCCCGGTGTTGATGTTCAGCACTCGTGGGGGAGTTGACATCGAGGAGATAGCTGCCGAAGACCCGGACAGCGTGGTCAGTCTGAGCATCGATGTACTGGACGGCCTTAGCATAGAAGAAGTACGTAGCCTGGTCTCCCGATTCAACATTCCCCTGCCACTGATATCATCCCTGAGTGAAATAGTACATGGCCTGTACCGGGTCTTTCGGGGGTATAGTGCACGCAGTGCGGAGATGAACCCGCTGGTACTCACTATCAACGGAAAAATCCTCCCGGCTGACTGCCGTATCGTTATTGACGAGGCCTCGGTGTTCAAGCACCCTGACCTGGAGATAGACTTTCCCCGTGATATCAGCAGGGAACCCACCGAGCTTGAGCGAATTGCCTGGCGTGTAGAGGCGGAAGACTACCGCGGGACGGGTTACTTTGTCCAGCTTGCCGAGGGCTTTGGACCCGGCGAAGGATATGTCGGTTTTCATGGACTTGGCGGCGGTGGTGCTATGCTGGGAGCCGATGCCCTGATGCGCCACGGGCTCAAACTGGCCAACTACGCGGAAAGCAGCGGCAACCCGACCGCCTCCAAGGTATACCGCGTCGTCAAGCTTGTCTTTTCCCAACCGGATATTGACGCCTTTGTACTGATGGGTGCGATGGTAGCCAACCAGGAGCAATGGCACCATGCACATGCTCTGGTCCGGGCACTGAAGGAAGAGCTAATCAGCAGACCCGGCTTCCCGGTGGTTATCCTCATCGCAGGTAACAAGGAGAAGGAATCACTGGAGATACTCAGGAACGGTCTGAGCGGACTTCCGGCAAGAATCGAGATATACGGCCGCGATTACGTTTACAACGTTGATTTCATAGCAGAACGTGTGAAAGAGCTCTCCGAGGAGTACCGGCGTACCTGAGAGGAGGCAGGCAGGATGACGACCCTTGAATTCCCGTTTCGCACGGGCAAGGTCACGATTGACCTGGAGAAGTGCCGTGGCTGCCAGAGCTACGCCTGCGTCGAAGCGTGCGCCCGGTTCGGGGGAAATCTCTTCAAGGTCGAGGATGGTCTGCCTGTTCTGATACCATCCACTGAAGAGGCAGGCCGCCGCTGTATCGAGGACCTTGCCTGCGAACGCTACTGCCAGGACAACGGCAACAAGGGCCTGCAAATCACTCTGGACATGTTCGGTCTGGACGAATACCGCAAGAAGATAGGGCTTTCCCGGCACGGAGGCCGGACGTAAATGGCAATACTTGCTGACGAAAATACCACGGTACTGGTGCAGGGCATAACCGGACGGGAAGGCAGTGCCCGCGCGAAATACATGATTGACTATGGTACCAGGCTGCTGTGCGGTGTCACTCCCGGTCGTGGCGGTAACAGCATCAACGGTGTTCCCGTTTACAACACTGTTCAAGAAGCCGTGGAGGAACAGGGGCCGATAGATGCCAGTGTGATATTCGTACCGGCACCGCAACTCAAACCCGCCGTATTTGAGGCTATTGAGGCCGGACTGAAGATGGTTATTGTTCCCGCGGAGCGAGTGCCCTTACACGATGCCCTGGAGATGATTGCACTGGCACGGCGTAAGGGATGCCGTCTATTCGGGCCGGGCTGCATGGGCATGGTCACCCCGCAGAAGGCAGCCGTGGGATGGCTGGGTGCTTCCGTCGACTTCGCCAACGAAATCTTCATTCCCGGGAATGTTGGCGTAATGTCTCGCAGCGGTGGTCAAACGGGCACCGTGGTCTGGAGCATAACCAGGACTGGTATCGGCATATCAACGGCGATACACATCGGTACGGAACCGGTCATCGGCACAAACTTCGCCGACGTACTACCCCTCTTCGAAGAAGACGAGAATACCAGGGCGGTAGTCTTGTTCGGTGAAATCGGTACAGTGGCCGAGGAGGAAGCTGCCGAAGTCATCAAGGAAGGCGGATTCAGCAAACCGCTGGTGGCCTACATAGCCGGACGAACGATGCCATCGGGCATGAGATTCTCCCACGCCAGTGCCATTATTGAAAGAGGCAGGGGCACCGCGGAAAGCAAGGTCAAGGCCCTGAAGGCAGCCGGTGCACACGTAGTCGATACGCCCCAGGAGATTGCTACCACACTGGCCGGGCTTCTCTAGCGGGCTGGTTTCGCTGCTGTTACTTACCCTTGTAGTCGGGCGTCCTCTTCTGGGCGAATGCCCTGGCCCCTTCCATGAAGTCGTCGGTTGTCCTGACGTAAGCAACCTTCTCGGCCTCCAGGTACAGGCCATCCGGTAGAGTCATATCATACCCCCGGATAATGGCCTCTTTGGTTGCCCTGATGCCGAGAGGACCCCGCTGGCAGATAGTCTCAGCTATCTCCATGGCGGTAGACATCAGCTGGTCCCGCGGGACAACCCTGCTGACCAGACCCCAGCGCAGCGCCTCTTCAGTATTAATGCGGTTTCCTGTAAGCAGTATCTCGGCAGCAACCGCGCGGGGAATAAAGCGAGGCAGTCTCTGGGTACCACCGCCGCCAGCCATGAAGCCAATGTTCACCTCCGGCTGGCCTAACTGGGCGTTATCAGCGGCTATTCTGATATCACATGTCAGAGCCAGTTCCAGGCCTCCGCCAAGGCAGTAGCCGTGTATCGCGGCAATGACAGGCTTCCATATCGTGTCCGCCCGCACCGGTGGTTCATCACTCCTCCTGGATACTTCCCCGGTACCGGGCTGGAAACCCTTGATATCCGCACCGGCGGAGAACGCCCTGTCTCCGGTACCGGTAAGGATGGCAACCCAGAGGTCGTCGTCGTCCCGGAAATCGACCATCGTTTCATGTAGTTCACGATGTATATCAACATTCAGGGCATTCAAAGCATCGGGACGATTGAGGGTGATAATTGCGATGTGACCTTTCTTCTCATAAATAACAGCAGACATGATAACCTCCTCTTATGTTCCGACTTAGCAGACTGAACAGTACCGACCTGTTTGTCGCCTGGTTACGGGCGGTCACCCCTTGTGGGACAAAACAGCGCTTGAATTCTAGCAGAGAGGCCTTACAGTCGTCAAATATGCGAATCGACTCATAATTAAAGTTACCTAAAGTGGTATCGTTGCCTCATAAATAGTGTTGGCCAAAGGAAAAAGTGTATAGTGTAACGAAGAGTAAGCAAGACAAGCAGCTACCTCCATGATAGGAGGATAACAGCGCTGACTCCCCAATGGCTTTGTGCTATCCCGGGTGTTCCTGGAGTTGCCCTTTTTCATATCAAGTATAAGGGTAGAAGACAGGGGGCTTATAGAACAGTCTGGTAATGGATAATAAGTCTTTATGTAAAGGGTGTCGAGAACGAATCTGGTCCCGGGGATTATCAGGCTATCAAGGCCGCACGGGGACTGGTGCAATAAGGTGAAAAGCGGGCAACTTGTCACAACGGTGCTAATCGGAGGTATGTGTACTGCCCTCTACGCTCCGGTACTTGTTTACCTTGTTCAGGTCTGGATAGCTAACCCCTATTACAGCCACGGTTTCCTCGTACTGCCTGTTTCTGCTCTGCTGGTCTGGTCCCGACGAAAGGAACTGGCAAAAGCAAAGCCCGCAGGTGTGGGGGCTGTCGTCCTTACTATCGGGTTGGTGATGTATGCCGTGGGATTCATCTACAAGTTTAATTGGCTCTGGGCATCTTCTGTTATCCCGGTGACTGCCGGCCTGCTCCTCTGTTTCAGGGGAGCACGAGCTACCCGTTCCATGCTCTTCCCCATCTGCTTCCTGATATTCATGATACCCCTACCTGTTCTCAATTCTGTTACAGTGCCGCTGCAGTTGGCATCAACAAGCGGGTCGGCGTCAATGGTGCGAGCATTCGGTCTGCCGGCCACCAATACCGGTACCGAAATCCAACTTGCCGGTTCAACCTTCATCATTGGTGCCACTTGCAGCGGGATGAATACCCTCATCTCACTTCTGGCACTGACTGCGCTGTTCGCCTATCTCTTGAAAGGACACTACCTCAAAAGGACGGTACTTTTTCTCCTGGCCTTCCCCATAGCCGTTGCGGCTAACGTGCTGAGAATTGCTCTCCTTCTTTTCGTAGCCCATTTCTGGGGGAGCGAGGCTGCTCTCGGGTTCTTCCACGGTCTCTCCAGTCCAATTGTCTTCCTGGTTGCCATCCTGTCTCTGTTCCTTCTTAGTCGCGTCTCAGGATGCAGTCTCAGAGAAGCAGATAGCACTTGACATCTTTAGTTATAATCGCAGGTAGCTGATGAACTCATTTATGAAGAAATACTGGCAGTTGTTCCTGGTTGCAGGTCTGTTCCTGCTCACGGTGGCAGTCATAGGTCTTTGCCAACGCTCCCAGGTGGAAACGGTGGGCAGCTACGTGGCAATCGACACTCAATTGTCTGGAGAGAGCCAATATGCCAGATATGTCAAGACCAGGACGAACCTATCCAGTCAGCAGGAGCTCAATAATTTCCCGAGAGCTATCTCGGATTGGTACGGGCAGGACTATGATACTTCAGAGGTGAAAGAGATTCTCGAAGCCGATGTACTACTCCTGCGGTCATATAGCAGGCCGGTGTTCTCTCAGCCAATCATTCTCCTGATAATACAGAGTGCGGAACTATCAAGCTTTCACATGCCCCATCTTTGCTACTTGGCCATGGGATACCTGGTTGATAGTGTCCAGGATGACCATGTGGTTATCAAAGACCAGGATTGGGTTGAGCAAACCGGGGAGCAGGAGCCTGATGAAATACCCACCACTCTGCCGGCGAGGGTGCGTCAGGAGCTTGAATTCGAGCCGTACCAGGGCCGGATACCAGCCAAGAGGTTCACTGCCTGTAAACAGAATGAAGATGGCGAGGTCATTGAGCGTATACTGGTCCTGTATGCGGTTATAAAGGACGTAGCGATTACGACGGACCAAATCCACCTGATCCGGGTATCAGCACTAATCCCTCTATCAGGAGGGTATGACGCTACGCTTGCGACTGCCAAGGATTTCATGGGTGAGGTTGTTCCCCTCATGTTCGAGCCCGTGGAAGAACCGCAAATGGCCATCACGTCTCTGGCGGAGTCCGGTGCCGGTGGCTACCTGGTCATCGTGCTTGCTTTCACCATTCCGCTGGCGATGATAGTCTACGCTTTGTGCGCTGCCATAATGACCCGACATCGTGCACACGTGACGGCACCGGTGACCGGAGAAGACGACAGCCAGGAAAAAACAGACTGACAAAGACGACCCTTGCGCCCTGCCGGCATGGCTCCATTCCCCAAGGACGATGCACGGCATGGCGGATATCTCTCGAAGGCGGCCATGCGAATAACGCCATCCGGTCTGACGGCATACTGTCAGATAACAAAGCTGAGGGAATGTGGACATAGCGAGAGAGGAATCTGTCCGGGGTCTCTAAACGGTAGACAGCCTGCTGATGGCAGGGTTGAACTTGTATCCCTTGCCAGGTACGTTCACGATCAACCGCGGAGGGGTGCCGTTGAGTTTGCGGCGTAGCTGGTAGATATACCTCCTGATAACGGAGGAGTCAACAGTCCCCTGTCCCCCCCATATCCATTGTTCCAGGGAGCCATGATTAACCCACTTCCCCGGATTACGCATCAGGTAGTAGAGTATCTGATATTCGGTGGTGGTAAGGTGGACCGGTTCACCCTTAAGCGTCACTTCCTTTGATTGGAAGTCTATCGTCAGGTCTCCACTGACCAAAGGAGGCGTACTTTCCTCGATTCCATCCCGGAGGCCGCTGCGCCGCAGTGCTGCCCCTGCCCTGGCTAGAAGCTCCGGAGCGCTGAAGGGCTTGACTATGTAGTCATCAGCCCCTCCTTCCAGACCCCTGATGATATCCTTCTCGTCTCCTCTCTCGGTGAGGAAGACTATCGGGACTTCAGAGAACATACGTATCTGGCGGAGGACATCAAATCCATCTATATCGGGGAGGTCGACCTCAAGAATAATGATATCAGGGGATTCGTTTTCAGCCAGCGCTACGCCTTTTACTCCCTTAGTCGTTGAAATAGTAGTACACGTTGGCCAGCGGAGTTTGAATACCGCGGATATCGGGTGGATGGTATCGGCGCTATCTTCAATAATTAGTACCTTCATTCCCCACTGCCTGGAACGGTTCTGCCAAGGATGTGCGGCCGGATGGCGGCTCTACCCCTGTCCGCCACTCCGGTTCACCAGCATATCCGAAACATACTCCTGCATCATTATACATGACGAATGTTAAGATACGAGTAAATAAGATAAATATTGAGTAAATATTGGAAAAGTTCTTACCGGGAATCTCTTAGACCTATCCTGCCCCATCCTTCCCGTTCGGTGAGCCGTCGGGTAGCCGTTTACTCAGTGGCTGTGGTAACGGTAGTCTACCTTTGCTAGCCTTGTTATTCCTATCCTCCTGCGTCTAATTGAAGCTTCCCAGTTGACCAGAGATTGTACCACATTCTGTCAAGTTAGACAAGAACCTGTACTCGTCTCTTTATCCCTGTGTGCTCAAACTCCTATCGGGATACCGTCTGCATACACTATGACACGTGTGGAACCGGCCTGTAAGGACTGCGAGGATTACTATCGAGGGACAACTGGTTCATAACCGTGATACGAAAGGCCAATACCAATCGACTCAGATGTCCAATTCGGTACCACCTTTCCTTTTGAGTTAGCCATTGCTCTTGACAG
>DAOUVG010000218.1 GCA_030667735.1 Dehalococcoidales bacterium | reverse complement strand
GAGACTGAGAGGGATTTTATATCCCCCTTAATCCCTTTGCAGAGGGGGAGAGGAAAGAGAATAAAGCAACGTATTTCCGAGACAGGATAATAGAGGGGAAGGGGAAGGCGGCCCGTACAGGCCGCACGGGGATAGGGTTACCCAAATAGTGCTTACTGTGGCGTCTTACAAATAAGTTGATTAAGTAACAAAGGGACAGATAATCTCAACCCTTATAATAGTTCTCCTGGTCTGCCATTCGGCGCTCAATGAACTTATTAGAGGTATTTCCGAGACACTACACTAGCCGGCAAGCGAACGCCACCCCTCCCCCCTTCAGATTGCGGATGGAACGAATCAGAAAGCAGGGCTGCTCCCTCCATTCCAGACAGGACAGACGATAATGCTGCTTCGCACTACAAAGGAGGTCACTATCCATGGAAAATCAGCTTGACTACTATAATGAGACTGCAGAGTACCGGGACCGGTTCGACCAGGGACTACCGGGCCCAATGGCCGCCTATACCGCTTTCCGGCGCGAGGTCTACCAGGACGGTGCGCTAAGTCACAAGACAAAACGACTGATAGCCCTGGCGGCAGGACTGGTGGCCGGGTGTGCCAGATGCACCATCGGGCAGACCCGGGACGCGATAAAGGCAGGGGCCACCAGGGAAGAGGTCCTGGAAACCGTGTCCGTAGCCATCGTCATGGGCGGTACCGCCGCCAGTTCCGAGTCCTGGCGGGTGGTCAGCGTACTCGAAGAACTGGGCGAGTGGTAGCCCGACGCCACCTGCGGCAGCACCAGCAGGGTGATGAAAAACCCTTTCGACCAATCCCCGTGCGGCCCAGATGGGCCGCCTTCCCCTTCCTGTCCAGGAAGGGGGGAAAGATTATATCTGGGGGACACCCCCAGAATCTGGTTTCGGATTCTACTAACGTCATTCTGTAAGAATGACGCCCAGACACCCCTGCCATAAGGGTGCTTCGGCCCCTCTCAGAAGAGGGGCTTCGCCCCTTCTGAGGAGCGCTCCCTCTGGACTCCCATTTTTCATCACACTTTTACTGTTTGAGTTGCGCCTGGCAGTAAGCGTACAGGGCATCGTACACCGGGAACTGCTTCTCCAGGGTCTCGTGGTCGTCGGCATGCGGCAACAGCCCGAACCCCCTGGCGATAGCCTCCAGTCCGGCCGCCTCCGGTGCCGTATCACGGTCGGCGGCTACGTCAGCGGCATGTACTATCCTGGCCACTTCGTTCAGCGCCGGGTCTGTCAGACCGTACTTCTTGATGATACTCTCGAAGCTGCACCGGCCCTCGTGGTGGTCCAGCTCAGCCTGCCCCCTGGCATCGAAAGGAATCGCCCCTTCACGCTCAGCTACACTCATCACTTCATCAGGTGGTACAAAAAGCAGCTCCGCATCCGGGTCCACAAACTTCCTGATGAGCCAGGGGCAGGCCACTCTATCTACGTGTACGTGGTGTCTCGTTACCCATTTCATCCTGTTCCCCTCCTTTTCCGGACCGACTGTGCAGTATTATACACCCCGTCTGCACGGGTGCAAAGTTTGCCCGATGCCCCCCGGCTGGGTTAGAATTGCCTTTCAAGATGCGAATAAGAGTCTCTCCATTCATTCTCCTCTGCGTCATGGGTGGGCTGGCCATCTTCAGTTCGACAATGGCCAAGAGCCCCATCCTCCCGCTTTTCATTCGCGCCCTGGATGTACCATTGAGCACTGTCGGCTTTATCGCTGCGGCATCCACTGTGGTCGGCATTATCATCAGCCTGCCCGCAGGTATCCTTTCCGACATTGTAGGGCGACGCCGTGTTATCCTGCTTGCCGCCATCGTTTTCGCCAGCGCCCCATTCCTGTACCTGCTGGTGAGCCTCCCCTGGCACCTGGTCATGGTGCGCGTCTACCACGGTCTGGCCACCGCTATTCTGGGACCGGTAGCCATGGCCGCTGTGGCTGATACCTTCGATGAAAGACGGGGCGAGCGCATGGGCTGGTATTCATCAGCCACGATGGTCGGACGTTCTCTGGCTCCCGTTGTCGGCGGTGCCCTGATTTTCGGTGAAGCGCTGGCCGATTTTCACCGGGTATATCTGGTCACCGGTATCATTGGGACGCTGGCACTGGTGGCCGCGCTCCGGCTGCCCATCACGAAGACAGTTTCAGGTTCGGTGGGAGAAGCGCTGAGGCGGGGACGAGGAGAGATATGGAGCGACATCAAGGCCATCCTGACCCATCGCGGTATCCTGGCAACCAGCACGATTGAGGCAGTGCAGTACTTTGCCTTTGGCTGTCTGGAGGTATTCCTGCCCATCTACCTCTACGAGGAGGCAGGATTCACAACCCTTGAGATTGGACTGTTGTTAGCCGTACAGATAGTGGTGGTGATACTGACGAAGCCGCTGGCGGGACGCCTGTCCGACCGATACGGCCGTGTACCGATGATTGTAATCGGACTCATACTCGGCGGCGTAACATTGGCACTGATGACCCACTCGGACAGCTATCTCATATTGGCAGTCCTCATCGGCCTGTTCGGACTGGGTCTGGCCACCGTTACCGCTTCCAGTGCCGCCCTTGTTGCCGACCTGTCGCGAGCTTCCAGCTATGGCGGTGCCCTCGGCGTCCTTTCCAGCGTGATGGATATCGGTCATTCCGCCGGTCCAATGGTCGGCGGCCTGCTGATTAGCGCTTACCAATACGATACCGCATTCGGTATCGTCGGTGTTGGTCTCGTTGTAGCAGGCCCGGCATTTGTCTTCGCTATGCGTGGAGTCCCCCGGTTAACAGACCCATAAACATGGATGAATCAGGGACCGGATTGTACTATACTATGCTGTATCCCCTGGTGGTATACTCGGGTACCCCGCCGGAGACCGGTACTCAGCGACAGTTAAACCTTCAAAATTGAGGGAAGGAGTTGGAAGGGGCGCAGCCCCTCATCTCAAGAGATAAGCCCTGAAGAAGCGGGGAGTCATAGAGGGCTTGGCCCCTTCTTAGGGGCACTCCCTCTAACACAACCCTTCCCCTTCCCCTTGGTAAGGGGAAGGGGAAGGCGGCCCATCTGGGCCGCACGGGGATAGGGTTATAAGACGACATGAGCGAAGTCGACGAAGTAAAGCAGAAGATAGACATCGTTGAAGTCATTGGACAGCACGTGAAGCTGACCAAGTCAGGACGTAACTTCCGGGCACTCTGCCCGTTTCATAGTGAAAAGGCACCGTCATTCTACGTCTTTCCTGAGCGGCAGAGCTGGCATTGCTTTGGTGCCTGCAATACCGGCGGTGATGTCTTTTCATTTATTATGAAACAGCAGGGCATCGACTTCGGTGAGGCGCTGCGCCTGCTTGCCGAACAGACAGGGGTCATCATCCCCTCCCGGACCAGACCGGACGCCAGGAAGGACGAGAGGGAGCGGCTGCACCAGGTCAACGAAGCGGCGGCCACCTACTTCCATGACCAGTTACTCAATTCTCCGGACGCGGCGAAGGCACAGGACTATTTGCTCCGCAGGGGCTTCACTGCAGAGACCGTAGCCGCTTTCCAGCTCGGTTACGGACCGGACAGATGGGAAGCCCTGAAGAAGCGGGGAGTCATAGAGGAGCTTGGTCCCTTCTGAGGGGCACCCCCTCTATCTCAATCCCTCCCCTTACACTTGGCAAGGGGAAGGG
>DAOUVG010000166.1 GCA_030667735.1 Dehalococcoidales bacterium | reverse complement strand
CCGATGCAGCGAGGATAGCCGAGGAGATAGTTGAGCGGACCAATCAGGTCTGGGAACAGCGGGAAGAGATTATGCCGAGTTACCGTGAGCGAAGTGTGCCCGCGGCAATCGATATCTACCAGCTCCTGCCCAGAACCAACTGCAAGGAATGCGGTTACCCCACCTGCCTCGCCTTCGCCGCTGACGCACGCAATGACCCGGAACTCCTGGAGAAGTGTCTGCCTCTCTCCCGGCCGGAAAATGCCGATAGCCGGGTGCAGATCGAGAGGCTTTTTGCGGGGGACTGAGCTGATTACGGGCAGTATCCCCGTCCTCCTCAAATAGTCCCCGAACCCCTCACAGCACACTGTCCTTGTGCTATAATTGGCTATTATTTCGGCAGGGGCTTGTATGTTCACTCATCTGCATGTTCACAGCGAGTACAGTCTGCTTGATGGCATGTGCCGTATCCCCCAGCTTATGTCTCGCACGAAAGAGATGGGGATGGACAGCCTGGCCCTGACTGACCACGGGGTCATGTACGGGGCAATCGAGTTCTACCAGGCAGCCAGGGAGGCCGGCATAAAGCCCATCATCGGGTGCGAGGTCTATGTTGCCCAGAACAGCCGGCATGGCCGTACCACTGGCGATAAGAACTACTATCACCTTGTCCTGCTTGCCAGGGATGAGGTCGGATACCGCAACCTTGTCCAGCTCACCAGCAAGGCACATCTCGAGGGTTTCTACTATAAGCCGCGGGTGGACCGGGAACTCTTGCGGGAGCATCATCAGGGCCTGATTGCCCTCTCCGCCTGTCTTGGCGGTGAGATACCGCAACTGGTCCTGCAGGGACAGGTTGAGGAAGCGAAGCAGGCCGCTCTCTGGTATAAGGAGACCTTTGGTGACTTCTACCTGGAGATACAGCGGCACCCCATGCCTGAACTGGAGCACGTGAACCCGGTGCTCATCAGGATGGGTGAGGAACTGGGTATACCCCTGGTGGCAACCGGCGATGTGCACTACGTGAACCGTGAGGATGCCGCGTCCCATGACCTGCTGATGTGTATCGGCACCAATAGCTCCATAAACGACGAGAACCGGAAGAAAATAGCCGGGGATTTCCTTTACATGAAGAGTCCGGAGGAGATGGCCGAGCTCTTCAGGGATATTCCCCAGGCCATTGAAAACACTGGGCGCATCGCCGAGAAGTGCAATCTGGAGCTGGAGTTCGGACGGCTCCACCTGCCGGAGATTGATTTACCTGACGGTAAGAGTGCCGATGAGTACCTGACCGAGCTCTGCCATGAGGGACTGCCACAATACTATCCTGATGCCTCGGAAGAAGTCAGGCAGCGGCTTGACTATGAACTGGAAGTCATCCGCCACACCGAGTTCGCCAATTACTTCCTGGTCGTCTGGGACATCATATCCTTCACCCGAAAGCAGGGTATCCACTTTGGAGTGCGGGGCAGTGCCGCCGCCAGTCTGGTGCTCCACTGCCTGGGAATCACCGAGATTGAACCCCTGGCCTACGGGCTGGTCTTCGAGCGTTTTCTCAACCTGGAGCGTCGCGAGATGCCGGACGTAGACCTGGATTTTCAGGATGACCGCCGCGATGAAGTCATCTCCTACGTGACGCAGAAATACGGGCCGGACCATGTTGCCCAGATTATTACCTTCGGTACCCTGGGCGCGAGGGCTGCCCTACGCGATGTCGGCCGGGCGCTGGGAATGACCTACAGCGATGTTGACCGGGTAGCCAGGCTTGTCCCCTTTAGGCCGGGGATGACGCTGGCGAGGGCTCTGGATGAGAACAGCGAGCTCCGTGGAATATGCCAGGAAGACCCCGTCATCCGCAATCTGGTCAACTCGGCAAGAAAGGTAGAGGGTATCGCCCGTCACGCCAGCACCCATGCCGCCGGTGTGGTCATTTCCCGGGAACCGCTCACCAGGCATGTTCCCCTGCAGAGAGCCAGCAAAGGCAACGGTAACGGTGAATCGACTTCCATGACCCAGTTCTCCATGGACGATATTGCGCATATTGGCCTCCTCAAGGTAGACTTCCTCGGCCTGGCTAACCTGACAATACTGGGCAAGGCGGAGGAAATCCTCCAGGGCCGGGGGGTTGACATAGACCTGCACAGCATCCCGATGGATGATGCCAGGACCTTCGGGGTGCTGGCCGCGGGAGAAACAGCAGGCGTATTCCAACTGGAAGGTAGCGGCATGCGGCGCTACATCAAGGACCTTAAGCCGACCACCTTCAGTGACATCGCGGCGATGGTTGCCCTCTACCGTCCCGGACCAATGGAGCAGATTCCCCGGTTCATCAAGGCCAAGCACGGTGAGGAGGCCATCCGCTATCCCGACCCGACCATGACCAGCATCCTGGAAGAGACCTATGGTGTAATCGTCTACCAGGAACAGGTGCTGTTCATTGTCCAGGCCTTTGCCGGATACAGTCTGGGGCATGCGGATACCTTCCGAAAGGCGATGGGCAAGAAAATCCCCGAGGTCATGAAAAAGGAGAGGCGCAGCTTCATGGCCGGGGCTAAGAAGAACGGGTTCTCCGCCGAACTGGCCGCAGAGGTATTCGCCCTCATCGAGCCGTTTGCCGGGTATGCCTTCAACAAGGCCCATGCCGTCAGCTACGCACTCATTGCCTACCAGACCGCTTATCTCAAGGCAAACTACGCGGTAGAGTACATCACTGCCTTTCTATCCACTCACTTCGGTCAGCCGGAGAAGGTATCCGGTGGTGTTGGTGAATGCCGGCGACTGGGGATTGAGGTGTTGCCGCCGAATGTAAACCGCAGCCAGACCAATTTCTCGATAGAAGAGACTGACGAGGGGCTATCCGCGATACGGTTCGGGCTGACTGCCGTAAAAAATGTTGGGTCTGGTGCTGTCGAGTCTATCCTCGAAGAGCGTGATAAGAGCGGTCCTTTTAAGTCGATTGAGGAGCTGTGCCGCCGCTGTGACCTGCGGAACGCAAACAAGCGGGTCATGGAGAGTCTGATCAAGGTTGGGGCAATGGACTGCCTGGGTAGCCGGGGGGCGCTCCTGAACAATGTCGACCGGGTCCTGGCGCTGGCACAGAGGGAGCAACGGCTGCGCGATACCGGGCAGACCACCATGTTCGGACTGTGGGGCGAGACGATGCCTACTCCCCTGACCGACCTGGAACTGGAGGCATTTGAAGTATCCCGCAAGGAGAAGGCTGCCTGGGAGAAGGAGCTGATGGGGGTGAGCTTCTCCGAACCGCCGTTCAGCCCGACTGGTAAACGTGCCGGTGCTGAGACCACGTTCTGCAGTCAGATTACTCCGGAACTGGAAGGGCAGGCTGTAGACGTCGCGGGCAGGATTGCCACGGTACGCTATCTGACTACCCGCGAGAACCGTGCCTTCGTCAGCGCCGTCCTGGCTGATTTCAGCGGCCAGGTCGAGGTAATGGTCTGGCCGAAGGTCTACGCCAGCACGACGGAACTATGGCAGGAAGATAACGAGCTGGTAGTCTGGGGCAAGGTAAGGGTGAAGGACGACCGTGTGCAGATAAACTGCGACCGCGTTATTCCCTACCAACCGGAGTCGGCTCCGACCGACGAAGAAGCCGCACCGCAACCTGCGGAACCGGTGGCGATTATTGACAGGACACCTCCGGCCGAATCTGCCGAAGATGTTACGCCGGACGGGGAAACGGCCGGTAGTGTGAAGGTAGCCCGGCAGAGCCGAGTGGTCGTCATCCTGAACCAGACCAGTGACCAGGAAGAAGATATTGCACGGTTGCATGGTATAGTGTCTGCCCTGAATGAGTTTCCCGGGCGGGATGAAGTCAGTCTGCGTGTCACCAATAATGGGAACATCGTTAATCTCAATCTGCCAAACGTACATGCGGACTACTGCCCGGAGCTTCGCCAGCGACTGGTGGCGCTGGTGGGTGAGGATAGGCTGGTCCTGGAGCCCGGTGAAAGTGCTTGACAGGCTGGATAGAATGGAGGGCTGGTAGATATGGATGCTGAAGCATACGCTATGTGGTTTCTGATAGGAGGCGTAGTAATCCTGATTTTTTCTTCAATACTGCAGTGCTTCTGGGAGTTCACCCGGGAGGTCAGACCCGACCTTCGCCCGGCTATACTCGAGACGTCCTGGAAGCACGCTATTCTGCCGGGGTGGGTTATCCTGCTGCTGGTCGGTGGTGTGCTGATTTTCCTGGCAACGGGGGACTGGATAGTGTGTTTTGGTGCTATCGTAGTGTACTATCTACTGCTGCCGATTTCGATTGGGTCGCGGGTAAGAAGGCGCTCGTTGCCGCCCTGGGATGACCTCAAGGGTGAGCTGGAGAAGGAAGGCTACACGGAGCATAACTACTGGCGGAGTGGGGACTGGTGGAAGGAGGAATCCAGGAGGAAAACACCGAAATCCAAAAAATCCGATTGATATTCCCGGGCCCGGTCAGTAGCTGGCCAGGGTTTTCCCGGGATAAAAGGACTGTCATGACGGTCAACAGGGAGAGAGTG
>DAOUVG010000201.1 GCA_030667735.1 Dehalococcoidales bacterium | reverse complement strand
ATTGGGGTTATCGGTCCCATGCATTTCATGCAAGGCAAGGGGCACTGGAACGGGGCACTTATGGCACAGGAGGAGATCAATGCCAATATGGGAATCCCGGTGGGCGATACGTGGTATCCCATCGAGCTTGTAAAAGCGGATTCCAACGAATTCTTGAGCATTACCGATGCCACCAACGCCATGGAGCGGTTGATGTCCCAGGACAAGGTGGATTTTGTTGTGGGCGGCTTCAGGAGTGAGGCTGTCCTGGCCATGCAGGATATTGCCATGGAGTACAAGACTATCTTCCTCGGTTGTGGCGCCGCCACCTACGAACTCAATACACGTCTTGCTGAGGACTACGACACCTTTAAGTACTGGTTCAGGGTAACGCCATTCCATTCCAATAATCTGGTGGCCAACTCGTTGGCCACTCTGGGACTGGCCGGAGCCATAATGCAAGGAGGATTGGGCCTTGAAGGGCCCCTGAAAGTTGCCATACTAGGTGAAGGAGCGCAATGGGCCGACGGTATGGTGGGGGCTTATCAAGCCTATGTTCCGGCGATGCTGGGTATGGAGGTTGTGGGGACATGGAGACCATCACCCACGGCTACTGACCTCACCGCCGAACTGACAGCCATAGAAGCTTCCGGAGCTCACTTTATCCTGACCATAATCTCCAGACCGATAGGCATTCCCTATGCTAAGGGGTTGGGCGAGCTGGAAATACCAGTAGCTTCAGTGGGTATCAACGTCGAAGCCCAGAAGGACGGGTTCTGGGATGCAACCGGTGGTTACGGCAACTATGAGACGACCCTGAACACCTACGCCAAGGGAATAGCCGTAACGGAGTACACCATACCCTTCTTCGATGCTTTCATGGAGGAGTACGGACAGACCCCAACCTATAATGCCGGCACCTACGATGCCATTCTCCTTCTTACAGAAGCTATCGAAAGGGCAGGGACCCTTGATTCCGATGCCGTTGTTGACGAACTTAAAAAGACGGACTTTGTGGGGACCGGGGGCAGGATTACCTTCACGGGGCAAGATACAGCTAATCCTCACGATGTAGTATATGGTCCGGGCTTTGTAACCGGTGTGGCCACCCAGTGGCAGGATGGAGAGATGAAGTGTATCTGGCCGTGGGCCTGGAACGACATAACCTATGAGGGCACGGTTCAATGGCAGATACCGGACAGGGTAATTAAGAAATACGCTAAATAGCCGTAGAGGCATAACAGGTTGCCTCCGAGAAACTCTTTATGGGGCCCCTGGGCTAGTCAGTGTAAGCCCGGGGTCCCCACGAAGTGGAGCCAGGTGGGTTCTTATAGAGAATTATCTAGCGCAGATGAGTTATGATTGAAGGAATTCTAATTACCGGACTGATAAGGGGAGGGGTATATGCCCTTCTAGCCGTCGGCTTTTCTCTCATCTTTGGTGTGGCACGCATGATAAACCTGGCTCATACCTGTTTTTACATGCTGGCGGCTTACGGTATATATACCTTTGCCCATCTGCTTGGTCTGCACCCGCTGGTGTCAATTATCCTCTCTCTGGTCATTACTATCGCTATCGGGCTCGGTACCTATAAGCTGTTTATTGACCGTGTACGTGAACACCATGTGACCATATTGCTGATAACCCTCGCTCTGGCTATGGTCTTTCAGGAATGCATGCTATTAGCCTTTGGTGGTCACTATCTCGGAGCACCGAGCTTTATCTCCGGGTATCAGGAAATACTCGGGGTAAAGGTCTCCTATCAACATCTGCTAATCTTTGGCGTCGTCCTCGTTGCCCTCCTTGGTGTATGGATACTTTTATCCAGGACACGGCTGGGGGTTGCTATCCGGGCTACTGCCCAGGACGCCGAAATTGCCGGTCTAATGGGGATAAATGTTCCCAGGATACTTCTGATAACCATGGGCATAGCAGCAGCGCTGGCGGCAGTTGCCGGCATCGTAGTAGCGCCAACGCTCGTCCTGGAACCACACATGTGGACACCGCCACTGGTAATGATTATGGCTATTGTTGTCCTCGGAGGGCTGGGAAGTGTCAAAGGAAGCTTCATCTCAGCCTTCATTATTGGTTACGTTGAGGTTCTGGTTGTCTTCTTGCTCCCGGCTGGCGCCTTTCTAAAGGGGGCGATTGCCCTGCTGGTCATGGTGATAATACTTCTGGTCAGACCTGAGGGCCTGTTCGGTGTAGCTTTTGAAGAGGAGAGATTGTAGTTGTGATAAGGCGGCTGCTTAAGGATTTCCATGGGGATGTGCTGGCTATCCCGGGTAGGTCAATAGCCTTAGTCTTTTTTCTGCTTCTGTTCATTATCCCTGCTATCACGCAAGACCCTTATATCCTGCGTACCCTTATCTTTGCCAATATGTTTGTCATTTTCGCCGTTAGCTGGGACCTTCTTTCCGGCTACACCGGTCAGATAAATTTCGGACATGCCCTCTTCTTCGGGGTTGCCGCCTACACATCAGCCTTGCTGAATATAAACCTGGGCTGGGACCCCTGGGCAACAATACCCATCGGGGCGCTAGCAGGGGTGGTAGCGGGAGTGGTAGTATGTTTACCTGCGTTAAGGCTGAGGGGACCATACCTGTCTCTGGTCACTCTGGCCTTTCCGCTTATACTCCTCGGGATTATTTTCGCCTTCGCCGATTTCACCGGTGGCGAGCTGGGTGTCTCCGGTCTGGCTCGCATTTCCGACTCACGCACCCTTGATTACTTTATCTCGGTGCTGGTTATGATTGTCTCGGTGCTGATAATGTGGAAACTCACCGATGCCAAGAGCAGCTTCGTCAGAACGGGCATTATCTTTCATGCTATCCGTGAAGACGAGATTGCCGCGCGCGCCAGCGGCATCAATACCATTAAATATAAACTACTGGCTTTCATCGTGGCTGGTTTCTTCGCTGGAATTGCTGGTGCCTTCAATGCGCACTTTATGAGGATTGCCGGTCCTTCGAACTTGGACCTGTTCTTCTCGTTTCAGGCAATAATATGGACGGTTTTCGGCGGGATTTGCAGCATTTATGGACCGGTGGTTGGGGTCTATGTTCTGCATCCTCTTATGGAGTTCTTGCGTATTGTTCCTGAGGTACGAATTTTAATTTTCGCCGGCATAGTGGTAGTCATGCTGCTCTTCATGCCGGAAGGTATCGCCGTCTGGGCACGCGACAAGATGGAGCGGGAGTGCCCGCGTTGCAAGCTGTCCAACATGGCCTTCCGGAAGACCTGTCGCGCCTGCAACACCCGTCTCTACGAGCGGGGGGCTTGATTAGAGGCCGAGGTATGTCTTCCTGACGGTCTCGTCGCCAAGCAGTTCCTTGGCCGTTCCGTGGGCAATTATGTGTCCCCGGGACATCACGTAGCTTCTCACCGCCAGCTCAAAGGCAAAACTCACATCCTGCTCGGCGAGAAGAATGGTGACCCCCAACTCGTGGTAAATCTCCTTGATACGTTCGAAGAGGTCCTCTTTCAACCGGGGGGCTAGTCCGCTGGAAGGCTCGTCCACCAGCAGGAACTTGGGCTGGCGCATCAGTGCCCTCCCGATACAGAGCATCTGGCGCTCCCCGCCGGACAGCGTCCCCGATATCTGTTTCTCCCGTTCTTTCAGCCTCGGGAAGAGCTCATGGACTCGCTCCATGTTTTTTTCGATTTCCCGGCGGTCGTTGCAGAGATAAGCCCCGGCAAGCAGGTTGTCCCGCACCGTCATTTCCACAAACGGCCTGCCCCTCTCCGGGCAGAGGACAAGGCCTCTCTCCGCTATCTCCGATGCGGAGAGCCCGTCAATCCTCTCCCCTTCGAACTCAATGGTCCCCTCAAAGGTTATATCTGCCTTCCTGGTCCCCCTGAGTACTTCCT
>DAOUVG010000271.1 GCA_030667735.1 Dehalococcoidales bacterium | reverse complement strand
GCTTAACACAGCGTGAGCTAGCGGAAACACTTGGTACACGCCAGCAGACGATAAGCGAGTGGGAGAAGGGGATGTACCGGCCTCGTGGCGCCTCATCCATGCTGCTGACCATCGTTGCTGAGCGGGCCCTGTTTGAGTACAGGGCTGAATCCGAAGACAGGAAAGACTGAGAGCACGACCTATTGTCGTGTCGGACGGCACCAACGCTATTTGCCACTCACTGCGTTTACCGCCGGTATTGCACCGGGAGTACAGGCCATGAATGTTGGAGTATGCAGAATCAACCTTCGTTTACCGGAGAACGAATCTCTCAAAGGCAAGAGACGGATACTGAAATCCATTGTCAGCCGCGTGGGTAATAAATTCAATGTCGCCATCGCCGAGGTCGATAACGGGGATATGTGGCAACTGGCTACTATCGGGATATGCTGTGTCAGTAATGACCATCGCCATGCCAACGAAGTCATGTCCAGAGTGGTCGACTTCATTATCAACTCCCGTCCCGACGCCGAAATACTCGATTACGAGATAGAGATAATTCCTGTGTCCTGAGTCCTGGGATACGAGGCAGACAATACAGAGACACGATGGATACTTCGGCTTTTCTCCAGAATATTACCGCTCAGCCGGGCTATGACGACCAGATTGTACACGTGGAGCATATTCCGCCTCGGCGGGCGACCCATGGCAAGCTGGAAGAACCCCTGACTGACAGACTCCGGGATTCGCTGATGCAACGCGGCCTGTGGCCCCTGTACCGCCATCAGGCTGAGGCTGTGAACCATGCCCGTCACGGCGAAAACGTGATGGTGGCCACGGCCAGTGCCAGCGGCAAGACCCTGTGCTACAACATCCCGGTCATCCAGGCCCTGCTTACCGAGCCGGATACCCGCTTTCTCTATCTTTTCCCTACCAAGGCCCTGGCGCAGGACCAGTTACGGGCACTGCGAGAGCTGTGCTGCCCCGAGCTATTGACGGGAGATGAGCTTGCCACCTTCGATGGCGACACCCCACGGGCGGAGCGGGCGGATATCAGGAAAGACGCCAGGATAGTGCTATCCAACCCGGATATGCTCCACCTGGGCATACTGCCAAACCACCGGCAGTGGTCCCGCATGTTGCGTCACCTTCGGTATGTGGTCGTCGATGAAGCCCACGTTTATCGCGGCGTCTTCGGTTCCCACCTGGCCGGTGTTCTGCGTCGCCTGCGCCGATTGTGCCACGTCTATGGTTCCGACCCGCAGTTCATCTGCTCTTCGGCCACAATAGCCAATCCCGGTGAGCACGCCGAGCGGCTGGTGGGACTGCCGTTTGTCGTGGTGGCCAAAGACGGCTCTCCTCACGGAGGAAAGGACTTTGTCTTCTGGAACCCACCGCTTATCGATGTCGCCAGGAGCACCCGGCGCAGTGCCAACACCGAGGCAACCAACCTGTTCACGGGACTTCTCAGTGAAGGCATCCGCACCCTGACCTTCTCCCGCACCCGCCGCCTCACCGAACTCATTTATACATACTCACGAAACAGACTGACCACGGTGGACCCCGCGCTGGCCGAGCGAATCAAGCCCTACCGTGCCGGCTACCTGCCGAAGGACAGACGGAAGATAGAGCAGCAATTGTTCAGCGGCCAGCTTCTCGGAGTGGTCGCCACAACTGCACTTGAGCTCGGTATCGATATCGGTGACCTGGAGGCAACTGTGCTTACCGGCTATCCGGGGAGCATTGCCAGCACCTGGCAACAGGCAGGCAGAAGCGGTCGGGGCAAGGAACGGTCTCTGAGCTTCCTCATCGGACTGGACGACCCCCTTGACCAGTACCTCATGCGTCACCCCGAGTTCTTCTTCAAACGGAGCTTTGAGAATGCCCTGGTCAACCCGGACAACCCGTACATAGCCCGGGCACACCTGCTCTGTGCCGCCTGGGAAATGCCCCTAAGCAAGGACGATGAAGTTTACTTCGGGGAAGCCCTGGAACGAGAGAGGTCTGAACTGGAAGACCGGGGAGTGCTCAGGGAACGCCGTGGCCGATGGTACCTTTCACCGACAATCGCCCACCCGGCACAGAGCATTAACATCCGCTCCACGTCCCGGGAGAACTACAGCATCATCGATTCCGGGACCGATTCCCTGCTGGAAACCGTAGAGGATACCGTCGCTTTCTTCCAGATACACCCCGGGGCCGTCTACCTCCACCAGGGTGAAGCCTATCTCATTACCGCGCTGGACCTGACCAGCCGGACTGCTTGCGCCAGCCGTACGGAGGTTGGCTACTATACCCAGAGCAAAGACCTCACCGACCTGCACGTCGTCAGGAACAGACGGGAGAAACGGACCAGGCGGGTATGGGTGCACCTGGGAGACGTTGAGGTTACTACCACAGTGGCCGGCTACAAGAAAATGGCCCAGTTCACCGATGAGGTCATCGGTGAGGAACCGCTGGACCTGCCCCCGCAGCATTTCCCGACCGTAGCTCTATGGTTTGATATCCCGGACAACGCCATCACTGAGGTTGAGAAGGAAAAGCTGGACCTGGCGGGGGGACTGCACGCCGTGGAACATGCTGCCATCGGCATTCTTCCCCTCTTTGCCCTGTGCGACCGCAATGATATCGGCGGCGTATCCACGGTCCTCCATCCGGACACGGGTAAAGCCCAGGTATTCATCTATGACGCCCATCCCGGCGGTATCGGTATTGCCGAGAAGGGTTTTGAGCTGATAACGCAACTCTGGGAAACCACCCTGAAGGCAATCATAGAGTGCCCCTGCCTGGAGGGTTGTCCCAGTTGCATTCAGTCACCTAAATGTGGCAATAATAATAAGCCCCTCGATAAGAAGGCGGCGCAGGTACTTCTTGAGGGGCTGTTGGGTTTCACACGGCAGCATTAGCGGGATGAACCGGGCGAGATTCTGCGCCACTGAGGACAGTGGCGTGTCGTTCAGAATGACAGTGGGATGGCAAGGAGATTGCTTCGTCGCGAAGGCCGAGATTCTGCGCCACTGAGGACAGTG
>DAOUVG010000314.1 GCA_030667735.1 Dehalococcoidales bacterium | reverse complement strand
GACAAGATAACCCTTCCCGGTCCGTATGAGGCAGAAATTGCAGAGGAGCGGCAGGCCAACGGCATTCCGCTTGACCCGAAGGTCATTGACGACCTGAAGTTGCTGGCTGAGGAAGTGGGCATGGAATATGACCTCTAGGACAGGGTTGTGGGCAAATCTCCTGTCCGCCGGGAGCGAGCAGGAGATACTATTTTCATAAGGAGACTGAACAATGCGTAATCCGGTCAAAGAGAAGCTGCAAAAGGGGGAATCGGCGATAGGAACATTCGTCGGTATCGGGCACCCGGATATCACCGAGCGCCTTTCAATAGTTGGCTTCGACTGGCTCCTGCTGGACGGTGAACACGGGCCGATGGGCTTCGAAACGATGCAGATGATGATGCAGTCGATGAGGGGTGATAGCTGTTCGCCCATCGTGCGTGTGCAGTGGAATGACCCGGTGGTCATCAAGCGCTCCCTGGACATCGGTGCTCACGGTGTCCTGATTCCCTGGGTAAACAACAAAGAAGAAGCGGAGGCAGCCGTGTCGGCCTGTAAGTACCCGCCGCAGGGTCTAAGGGGTTGCGGGCCGAGACGGGCAGCCTTGATTGGCGGACGTGATTATATAGCCACTGCAAATGAGAGCCTTCTCGTTGCGGTCCAGATTGAAACCGCGACCGCAGTCAAGAACATCGCTGATATCCTGGCCGTGGACGGTGTGGATGTTGCTTATATTGGACCTGTAGACCTGTCAATGAATATGTTCGGTGTCCCGGGGAAGTGGGACGACCCTGTCTATCTGCAGGCCTTTGATACCGTGCTGGAAGCCGCTGCCAAAGCAGGCAAACCGGCAGGAATGTACTGTGGCTCGGGCAATATCGAGTGGGCTATCAAGAAGGGGTTCAAGTTCAATTCGGTGGACAGCGACGACGCATTCCTGTTGACTGCAGCCCGTGCGGCTTTAGTAAAAGCCAGAGACGCTGCAAACAAGTAAGCTGGTACCTGTATCTGTCATCTTGACTTCGGGTGAGAGGGTGGAGAAATGGTCAGACACCAGCAACCGGAGGACAGCTATCGCCGGAGAGGACTGGGTCGGCGTGAGTTCATCAAAGGTGTCACCGCCTTCGGAGGGCTGGCGCTGCTTTCCTCATTCCTGCCCGGCTGTGCACCCGGTAGTGATGTAGTCCCCGGAGAAACGCCCCTGACAACCGCACCTCCACCAAACACCCCCTACCTGGCGGTAGCCCGTGGAGAAAGCCCGAAGCTCATATTGCAGACGGCCCTCAAAGCACTGGGCGGGATGGAACGCTTCGTCAAGCCGGGCAATGATGTCATCATCAAGCCCAACATCTGTACGGCCTACCATTCCTATGAGTACGCCGGTACCACTAATCCTGAGGTGGTGGCGACTCTTGTCGAGCTTTGTCTCAGTGCTGGTGCTCGGCGGGTGCGGGTGATGGACCGGCCGTTCGGCGGTATCGCAAGGGTCGCCTATACCCGCAGCGGTATCGGTCCCGCGGTAAGTGCCGCCGGCGGCGAAACCGAGATAATGACCGAGATGAAGTACCGCGAGGTGGAGATACCGCAGGGGCGTGACATCGGGAAATGGACAGTATACGGCGACGTGCTGGATGCGGATGTGTTCATCAACGTGCCGATTGCCAAAGACCACTCCCTTGCCCGGCTTACCCTGGGAATGAAAAACCTCCTGGGTGTTATTCGCAACCCTAACCTGTTCCACATCAACCTGGCCCAGCGAATTGCTGACCTGACCACAGTGGTACGGCCATCACTAACCGTGGTCGATGCCGTGCGAATCCTCGTTGACCACGGCCCCTCCAGCGGTAGCCTGGACGATGTCAGGCTGACCAATACCGTAATCGCCAGCCATGATATAGTTGCCGCCGATGCCTATGCGGCCACCCTCTTCGGGTTTACCGGTGCTGATATTCCCGCCACCCGTATCGGGGCCGAAATGGGTCTGGGAACACTGGACCTTAGCAGCGTGAAGGTGGAAGAAATCAGTGTCTGAACGGTGTGGCCGAGGTGGCTGACAACGGTCCTGAGAAAAAGATGGCTTCGACCGGTTCGCGGCGATGGCGACGTACCCGTCAGGTTGTCCAGGTTCTGGCGCTGCTTCTCTTCTTCTACCTGCTTCTCGGTACACGGCAGGAAGGCACAACTGCCCTGCCCCACGACATATTCTTCCGCCTCGACCCGTTGGTGGGTATTTCAACCATGCTTGCCAGTCGTCAGTGGATACCTGCGCTGGCGTTCGGTGGTATCACCCTGCTGCTGACCCTGGTGCTGGGCCGTTTCTGGTGTGGCTGGCTGTGTCCTCTGGGTACCATCCTGGACTGGACTCCGGCGAGACGCCCTCGCCGGGGGCGAAGCGATACTGCCGGCCACTGGAAATACGTCAAGCACCTGGTGCTCTCCATTACCCTGTTGTCTGCGGCACTGGGGAGTCTGACGATGCTTGTTCTCGACCCGATAACGCTTCTGTTTCGCACTGTGAGCAATGCGCTCCTGCCTGCCTTCGGTACTGTG
>DAOUVG010000205.1 GCA_030667735.1 Dehalococcoidales bacterium | reverse complement strand
TCAACAACGCCGGTGTGTCTAATCCTCAGGCTGATTTCTGGCACCAGTCGCCCGAACGGTTAGCGGATGTCGTCAACACCAACGTCCTTGGCGCTATGTACGGGTCTCTCGTGGCGCTTCAGGGCATGATAGAGCAGGGATTCGGTGGCCTTTACAACATGGAGGGGCTTGGAAGCGACGGTCGGACGATTCGTGGCCTTGCACCGTATGGCACCTCAAAGGCTGGTCTGACGTACCTGACGCGCTCCCTGGCGAGGGAGACAAAGGGTACTGCTGTCATAGTTGGCGGGCTGCAGCCAGGCATGGTTCTGACCGAACTCATCACGAAGGAGTACGAAAACCGTCCGGACGAATGGGAACGTTTCAAGCCAATCCTGAATATCCTGGCGGAGCGCGTCGAAACAGTAACACCGTGGCTGGCAGGAAGAGTGCTGGCCAACACGAAGAACGGAGTGACCATAAACTGGCTGACCAGGAGGAAGGTATTCTCTCGCTTCCTGATGTCACCATTCAGAAAGCGAAGGTTGTTTGACTAGTCGAGGCACGAACTGACTGGTCTAGAGTCACGGTAGGATGGCTAACAATAGCCCGGATTGTGACTTTCCTGCACCGTGTTGTCAGGTTCAGACAGTTCTGGCATACTTAGCGAGTGACCACCATCGATTTTCCATCTGCTTTTGCGATAGCCGTCGGTCTGTCCGCTGACTGCTTTGCCGTAGCTTTAGCTGGCAGTATTGCGGTAAAGTCCCTGCCTTTCCTTAGTATATTCCGTGCCTCTCTGGCCTTCGGGCTTTTTCAGGGGCTGATGCCGCTCCTGGGGTGGCTGGTGGGGCGCACCGTTGTTGGCTTCATTGCCGACTATGATCATTGGGTGGCGTTCACTCTGCTGATGCTCGTGGGCGGGAGAATGGTCTGGGAGTCATTTCGGGATAAAGAGGGCGCCAGTGAGGCGAAAGATGTTACCAGGGGTTTCCTGCTTTTTACGCTAGCGGTGGCAACGAGCATAGACGCGTTGGCTGTCGGACTCTCCTTTGCCTTCATGGAGGTTGATATCACGCTGGTCTGCTCTGTGATTGGCGTCGTGGCTTTCACAGCGGCGACTATTGGCTTCGTCCTGGGTAAGAGGATAGGATGGTTGGCTGGGAGACGGGCCGAAGCACTCGGCGGATTGATTCTTATCGTAATCAGTGTGCGAATCCTCCTGTCTCACCTCCTGTAGTCACGATATCTCCCACAGACCGCTGTTAGCAGGTACGGCTTATTTCTTGGTAATATCATTCTCATGCAATACTTCACTGCATGCTGCACGAAAGATTGCTGTTATTTTGGTATAGACGACCTCTCTGAAGCCATATTTGAGGAAAGGCCGGACATCATATCCAGACTGCACATCACGGTGTATCCCTAAGAGGAGTTGAAGTCGATGAAGGTACACTGAGGGTTGTACCTGGAACAGCTACAAGGCGACTACCGCAACCACCGAACTGCCAACGGTAATATGAACAGTGGAGGGACTTACGGGGACTATGGTCAACACCTGAGTGTGGAATAGTTACCTTTGGTGGAGCTGAGGGGACTCGAACCCCTGGCCTCCTCCGTGCAAGGGAGGCGCTCTCCCAGCTGAGCTACAGCCCCATGTGGAGATTATAGCAATTCGGCGGCATCGAGCGCAATTTCTTGTACTGTCTCAGTTATCCGTATCCGACATCAGTGACCGTGCCCATGAGGGGATGTTCCCTCCATTGCGATGCCGAACAGCTATCACGAGCAGTGCTACTATCATTACGACCCCCAGACCCAGACCGCCAAAGGTGATAATCAGTGAACCTGTCCCGGCCCACACAGCTCTCTCTCCCAGCAGTACTTCGTACAGTTTAAGAGCACTCCCCCCTGCCGAAAGCAGGATGCAGATGCCCAGGATATACCTCACGGAGACCGCCCGTACGTAGCGTGTGGTCAGCACCCCGAACTGTACGCCGATACTGGAGGCGACCAGCATGATAAAGGAAGCGAAGATGATGACATTACCACTCATACTGTGTCGGACGACCCCATAGCCAGCGGAGAATATAATCTGGAACAGGTCCGTACCCACTGCTACAAAGGACGGAACTCCCACCAGGTACACCAGCGACGGCACCATGATAAAACCGCCGCCAACACCCATGACACCGGCCAGTATGCCCGTGAGTAAACCGATGGAGGCCACAATCCAGATGGATATAGTAATCCTTGCCCCAGAGAAGTGCACCATAGGAGGGAGCTTAATCCGTTGAAGCCGCTGCGCCAGGGGTGGGGCACCCATAGGTGGCGCTATCCCTCCCTGTTTCAATATCCTATCAAGTTGTCTCTTTCTTCTGACGGATTCCATCAGAGTATAGGTACCGACTATCAGCAGCACAACAATCGCAATTGAAAGCACACCTTCATCGGCGAGACCCATGCGCGTTATCCAATTGAGAATACGTACACCGATTTCCATCCCGGCCATGGCAGCGGAAATCATCACCAGTCCCAGTTTTATGTCTACATTGCCCTGCTTTCCATGCCTGAAGGCACCAACAACACAGTTACCAACAACCCAGGCAAGGCTGGTGCCAACGGCAATATTCGCAGGGAAGCCGAGTACTATCAGCGCCGGTGTCATGAAGAACCCACCGCCAACGCCGGCGAACCCGCTGACTATACCCGCCCCAAGACCGGTGAAAACAAGCAGGTACAGATTAATCTCTACACCCGGTAATTCCGGAAATACCATTAGTCTATTACGCCTCTACGGTCGGGCCAGCCCCTCTTGAAGTTGACCGGACTCAACAAAATTGCTCCGGCAAAGTGCGCATATATCTGGCCTAAACACAATCCCAGAGCAAACCGTTTATTGATTTCGATTATTCTCTTCGTCCAAGTCGTCTATCTTATTATCCTCAGCGCTTATCAGGTCAGTTACCTTCATCATCACAAGGCCCAGCAGTCCTCCCAGTACCAGCATCACCACCAGGTTGTAAAGAGCCGTCAGGTAGCCCTTACCTGTCCCCGGCCACTGGAACATCTCAAGATGCATGCCATTGCTGTACCAGGAAAACATGTGCACTATCACTGCCCCGGTGGCAACGGTGAGGGCTACAACCCACACGACGGCCTTCTTTCTGGAACTCACGCCGGCACTCTCACAAAGCTAATATTCAAAACCGCACCTGACACATTACACATTAAACAGGAAGGTTATCACGTCGCCATCCTGGACCCGGTAGGACTTGCCTTCCATCCGCAGCAGACCTTTCCTGCGGGCTTCGGCTATTGTGCCACACCTGACAAGGTCGTCATAGCTGATGACCTCGGCCCGGATAAAGCCTCTCTCCATGTCAGTATGTATCTTGCCAGCGGCGACCGGTGCTCCGGTACCGGCCCGCACCGGCCATGCCCTGACTTCATTCGAGGCAATACTGAAAAAAGAGACCAACCCAAGGAGCTCATAGGACAGTCTGACGACGCGGTCAAGTCCCGACTCGGTAAGGTCGAACTCAGCACGCCAGGTCTCCCTGGTCTCATCGTCGAGTTGCGTCAATTCCATCTCCAGTCTACCGCAGAGAGCAATCACGCAATACTGCGGCCGTGCATGCATTGAATTCAGTCTGTTTTCCAGTGACGCCGCATCAGACAACTGTTCTTCACCGATGTTGGCTACAACCAGTAATGGTTTGCCGGTCAGAAACTGGAAGTTGCTAATCATCCTGGTCTCTTCAGGGGTCAAATCCTGCTCACGGACAGGGATGTCCTTTTCCAGCGCGACCTTTATTTTTCCCAGGAGCTCCTGCTCGTGCAGGCAGGT
>DAOUVG010000219.1 GCA_030667735.1 Dehalococcoidales bacterium | reverse complement strand
CAGTAGTTCGGGTTCCTGGTGAAGGTGGCCGAGCTGTTGTCGACAAAGTCGGTCAGCATGAACGGCCCGGTGCCGAGGCTGTTGCGCCAGTCCACCTGGCCTCCGTGAACCTCGATTGATTCGCGCGGCACTATCGAGGTATAGTCGGGGAACAGGGTTATCATGTTGACCCACTGGTCTATGGGAACCGTAACAGTTACCGTCCGCGCCTGACTATCGGTCGTTATCTCTGCGGTCGCGCACAACTGGGCATAAAACATCCCGAAATACCCGCCGCTCATTGCCCGCTTCAGGGAATATTCAATGTCCTCAGGAGTCAACAGCCGACCGTTTACCGGCGCCTTATCGTGCCAGTAGACCCCCTCGCGGATGTGGAAGATGACTGTCCCGAGCTCCGGTATCGTCCAGCTATCTGCCAGACTGCCTACCTTCTGGTCCATGCGGTTATCGCCGCCATTGATCCACGTGGTCTCATGGGTGCCGGCCGGTCCCTTCGTCCAGTCGCCCTGCAATAACTCATTGTGGGTAAATTTTGTCGGGGCAGCATAAACGTGACCTCCGTAGTTACCACCAATGACTTCGTCAAAATAGGTGAAATTCGTGGCTGAGGCGGCCACGGCTACGCCCCCATACTGGGGCCCCGTCGGTGCCGCTACCACCACCTCCTCTTCCTCCTCTTCTTCCTCCTCGACTACCGGTGCTTCTTTCTCGATCACCTCTCCGGTAACCGTCGCACCTTCTTCCTCTTTCTCAACTGCGGCCGGAGTACAGGACGCTGCCACCAGAGAAAGCGCCATTACGCAACTCAGAACCAGCCATACAACTTTCCATTTCATAGCTCATCATCTCCTTTCGTTTCCTGGTGAGTGACTTTCTCCATCATTCCTTTGTGTGCAATTCTCACATTATGCACCTCCCATCATGAACACTATCTCTGACGTCTCGTCTGCTGCTATTGCTGCTCCGCCGGTCCCTGGCGCCGGGCCGTCTCTCTGGCCAGCTTCTTCCCGGTCCCTGAGTAACGTCCCAGGCCTCCTCTCAGCCTGGGGTCAAGCAGGTCTCTCAGGCCGTCCCCGAACATGTTTATCCCCCAGACGACGATGCTCAGGGCCAGGCCGGGCCATACGGCCAGGTGCAGCCCCTCGAGCATATATGGGCGTCCGCGATTGAGCATACCGCCCCAACTGGGGAACGGCTCAGGGATGCCGTAGCCGAGGAAGCTGAGGGTGGCTTCAGCAAGAATGGCCGCCCCCATACGTGAGGTGAATACGATAATCATGGGGGCCATGATATTGGGCAGGATATGCCGGAAAAGGATTGCCCCGGTGGGACAGCCGATAGACCTGGCGGCCTCCACGTAGACGTTCTCCTTGATGCCGATAACGGCGCCTCTTACCGTCCTGGAGCCGGTGATGCCGTAGAGTATCCCCAGCACAATTATTACCTGAGGGATACCCGGCCCTACCAGGGCCATCAGTGTCATCATTATGAACACACCGGGGAAGCACATCCAGGCATCGACAAATCTCTGAATCACCAGGTCAGTTTTGCCGCCAATGTAACCCGAGAAGAGACCGATGAGGCCGCTGATAACGGTGGAGAGGATACTGACTCCCAGGCCGACAAACATGGAGATTCGAGCCCCGTAGACGACACGGCTGAGCAGGTCCCTTCCTGATTGATCGGTCCCCATCCAGTGCTGCCAGCTTGATGACTCCAACCTGCCGCCAACCAGAGTCTCATTGTATCCATAAGGGGCCAGTACGTCGGCGAAGATGCCGACAAGGAGCAGTATCAGGACGATGACCGCGCCGATGGTACCCAGGGGTTTCTCCCTGATGAGCCTGCGAGAGAGGTCAACCAGGAAGTGACGCCTCTTCTCTCTGGTTATCGCCCCGTCGTATAATCCTGTAGTGCCCTCAGCCATTTTGCCGATTTCTCCCTCTATCAGTTATCGGTAGCGAATCCTGGGGTCCAGAAAGCCGTAGGTCAGGTCGGTCAGCAGGTTGCCTATCAGGATGACGCTGCCCATCATTATGTTTATTCCCGAGATTACGGAATAGTCCCTCCGCGAAAGGGAATCAATCAGGAACCGTCCCATCCCGGGCAGGTTAAATATCTGCTCCATGATGACCGTGCCGCCGATTACGACGGGTAGCTGGAGACCTATAACGGTAATCACCGGAATCATGGCATTCTTCAGGGCATGCCTGATGACGACTATCCTTTCCCTGAGCCCCTTTGACCAGGCGGTCCTGATGTAGTCCTGCCTCAGTACCTCCAGCATCATGGTGCGCGTCATCCTCATGGTCACGCCGGACATGACCATGCCCATGAGTATCGCCGGGATGATGAACTGCTGTATGTTTTTGGAAAAATTCTCGGTGATGGGCGTGTACTCTACAGGGGGTATCCAGCCCCACCAGACCGAGGGGAAGACGATAATCATAGTCGCTATCCAGAAGCCGGGAACGGCCATGAAGGTTATGGCAATGCTGCGCCCCACGTAGTCACCCATGGTATCCTGCCGTATCGCCGAATATATGCCTATAGGGAACGCTATTAGTAACGCCGTTATTATGGCGATAATGCCTAGTTCCAGGGAAATTGGAATCTTATTTACTATATCTTCGAGTATCGGGCGGTGTGTCCAGAGTGATTTCCCGAGGTTACCCTGGAGGATACCGGTAAAAGTGCCGTCGTCCTGCTGCCACGCCCCCAGCCAGCGCAGGTACTGCTTCCAGACTGGCTGGTCCAGGCCCAGGTCACGCCTGATTTGCTCCGCTATCACTTCCGGGTCCACCGTCGCCTCGCCCGCTTGTTGGGACGCCAGGAGGTCTATCAACGAGCCAGGAACAAAGCGGACAGTGAGGAATACGATGATGGTTACCAGAAAAAGGGTAGGTATAATCAGAACCAGCCTTCTGATAAGGTAGGCGCGCATACAATCTCCTCCATGCTTCCGGCCGCACAGCAGTCCTTCAGCTACAGTCCAGCTCTCCCAAACCGGACCGCGGCCGTACGCACCGGTATGTAATCAGGGACCCAGAGGCCAGCCCAAGTTGCCTCCTGAACCGGGACACGAGGGGAATCCACAACCTACGTCCAGACTGTTAATATCCTCTCCCCAATGTCCATAATTCCTGGATTTTCCAGCATGAGATACCCGTACTACCGGAGCCATACCTGTCTCCTCTACCATACTCCGGCACGGGTATCCGTTAATCACATAAATCTGCAAGATACATAAATATAATGAAAGATGGATGGTTTGTCAAGTGCTACGAGCGTGCCTTGACGTGTGGGTACCAAATCCGGGCAACGAAGGTTCGCCTGCGTTCTTCCTGTAAAGACGGCTATACCCCGACCGGGCAGTTACCAGCATCTAACTAGTGTAGTGTCTCGTATATATCTTTACGTATGATGGATGTTGATGTCATTCCAGTGCAGGCTGGAATCCAGAGGGCAAACACGTATCCCGGATCGAGTCCAGCAGGGTGATGAAAAAGGGGGAGTCCAAGAGGGGGCGTCCCTCAGAAGGGACGGGACCCCTTTGGAACGGGGGTCAAAGGGGATGTCCCCCTCGATTCGGCCTTCT
>DAOUVG010000267.1 GCA_030667735.1 Dehalococcoidales bacterium | reverse complement strand
TGTCATCCTCCTCTGGTGCTGGCAGGTTCCACTTTCTCCCTACTATAGTCAGAGGGGTAACAGGTGTCAACAGGAACCGCCCGAAGAACTCATTGCCGGTGAGTGTCTTTGCCATCAAGGCGGAGGGGTGATAGAATACGGCTCTACTACCGAACAGGGAGGACCACGATGGCAACAAAGATAGTAGACCTGAGCGTACCCATGGAGCCTAATCCGGCGCAGCCGGTTGAGGTGACCCACCACCCGCACAAAGAGGGCGCACCACAGATGGCGCGCATCTTCGGCTGTAAAGAAAGTGACCTGCCGCAGGGGCTGGGCTGGGCCACGGATACCCTGACACTCGGCACCCACTCCGGCACCCACGTGGATGCCCCGTGGCACTACACCCCTACGTCCGAGGGCAGGAAAGCCAGGACAATCGACGAAATGCCCCTGGAGTGGTTCTACGGCGACGGCGTGATGCTCGACATGCGTCACAAGCCCAGGGGCAGTGCGGTTACCGTCGACGACTTCAAGGCAGCGCTGGAGAAGCTCGCCTATACGCTGAAACCGGGCGATATCGTCCTTGTACAGACTGGCGCGGATAAATACTGGGGCAAACCGGAGTACATTGATGAAGGTTGCGGCATGACCCGGGAGTCCACGCTATGGCTGATTGAGCAGGGTGTACACGTGATGGGGACCGACGCCTGGGGCTGGGACCGACCCTTCTGGGCAATCAGGGAGGAGTTCCAGAAAACCGGCGACATCAGTATTCTCTGGGGCGGTCATTACGCCGGCATTGAGCAGGAGTACTGCCACATTGAGAAACTGGCCAACCTGGACAAGCTGCCCCGGCCATTCGGATTCAAGGTAGCCTGCTTCCCGATAGACATAATCGGCGGCAGCGCCGGCTGGGCGAGAGTGGTTGCCATCATCGAGGAATAGTATCTAGTGGCACAAATACCAGGTAATATACTCCGCAGGGTGAGACCCTTCGCTACATTCAGGGTGACACACCATTGACATGTCGTTCTTAGCCGGGGCTCCGAGCGGAACGAGGAGACACAGAATCTGAATGTTGCGCGGATTTCTGCAACTGAGTACTAGTGTGGCGTCTTAGAACTTCATTGAATAATTCCTCTCCCTTTCATAAAGGGAGACTGAGAGGGATTTTACACCCCCCTTAATCCATTTGCAGAGGGGGAGAGGAAAGAGAATAAAGCAACGTATTTCCGAGACATGATACTAGTGCACACAAGAGAATACGGTTGGAGGTATCATGACGCACGGGAGGGAGCAACCGGAGGCAGGTCTTCGATACCGCGTGTCTGGTTATGTCAAACAAACGAGTTCGCCTGGTACCGCTTGACCGTCGGGACATATCCCGCTTTATGAAGCTTTCCCATGACCCTGAGTTGATAGCAACGATGGGCTGGCGGCCATTCGGCCCGGATGAAGAGGAAAGATTCGTCGCCACCATGAACGTGCTCTCTGTTCCCTGCGCCGGGAGCGGCCCGCCGGTTGCGTTCGGCATCCACGCCGCCGGGGTCAACCGGACGGTCGGCTACGTATGCCTCAAGGGTATCGATGACGCGAGGGCTAGCGCCGAACTCGGCATCGCCATCATGGAGAAGGAGTACCGCAGCCTCGGCTACGGCACAGAAGCACTCCGCCTTGCCATCAGGTACGCCTTCGAGGAACTGGGGCTGGACATCGTCGCGCTCACGGTCTACCCTGACAACACGCGGGCTATCAGGGCCTACGAGAAGACGGGACTCGGGAGAACCCGTATTCTCGAAAAGGCGTGGCTGCAACCCGATGGTGACTACGTGGACATACTGCTGATGGAGTTGAGAAAACCGCCGTATACACCTTGACACACCGCCATACAGCGTGCAAAATGGCGGCATAGTACCTGTGTCCGGCGTCCAGACTCAAAGGAGGAATAGCAGACCATGAGTAATCCTAATGGACCATACCCCGGAAGACAACTGTTTCTCGGGCTGACGGCTGGCGGAGAGCCGGCCTTCGCCTATCTCGTCACCGGCCGCAACCCGCAGAGCAGAGAGCGAAGGGCTGTCCGCGTGGAGGACGGAATAAGAATCGGGCCGCTTGGCCATGCTGAATACGACCCGCTGCGACACTACACCGCCGTGCGATTCGACGCTCTTTCCGGTATCGTTGTTGTCAGTAATGGGATTCAGACCGAGGCCATATTCGAGACCTACAGGCTCCTGTTCAACACGGATTCCGCACCTGCCCGAGGCTATATGAAGAAGATACTGGACGGTGCCGGTGCCGAACCGGACAGTTACCAGACACCCAGGATTGCCGGGACCATTACATATCGCCGCAGTGCCGCAGAGCCGGTATTCATTACAGGAATAATAACCGGAGGCCCGTCAGCCAGTTCATATCGAATCAAACCGGAACCCGGAGGCCTGGTAGGGGTCTCAACGTACCGGGGCGACATGGACTCTCCCCGGGCCTTTGACCCTGATTCTGAGCTGCCCCGACTACGGTTCAGTGGGAAGACCGCCGAAGACCTGGCGGAATACCTGTTCGAGATATCGGCTGCTACCTGCCAGGGACAGGACATAAGGGTATGCTCTATCGGCGGGATATGCGCTCGCGACGGCACCTGGAGTCTTTACATAAAGAACCAGCACCAGGAATAGCAGCCACCTGTATCTGTACGAAGATATTACCACTGAAAGGAACGTTCCATGGTCAAACTGGTCTATTGCCTGCGTCGCCTGCCCCACCTCTCGCGAGAGGAGTTCCAGACCTACTGGCGCGAAAACCACGGCCCCCTTGTGCGCCGCACCGCTGGACCGGTCAACATCCGCCGCTACGTCCAGATTCACACCATCGACTTCCAACGACCGGCCGGCGTCCGACAGGCCATCGAACGGCCGGAGCCCTTCGATGGTGTTGCCGAGCTGTGGTGGGATAGCGCCGGGGATTTTGCCCCGGAGAACCCTTCCGGGGAACGCCAGCAGTCCATCGCCGCTCACATCGAAGACGAGCAGAAGTTCATTGA
>DAOUVG010000178.1 GCA_030667735.1 Dehalococcoidales bacterium | reverse complement strand
GGAATCATCGAGCGACATCACGGAAGGATTGAGGTACAAAGTAAGCAGGGAAAGGGAACCACCTTTACTGTTTACATGGAGGCTAACCATGCAGGAAAAGGCTAAAATCCTCGTTGTTGATGATGAAACTATTGTCCGCGAATCGCTTCGTGACTGGCTAAACGATATCGATTATCGGGTATTCACTGCAGAGAATGGTTCTCAAGCCCTGGAAATCCTGGAAAAGGAAAGAATGAGCATTATCATTGCTGATTTGATGATGCCGGGGATGGACGGGATAGAGCTCATGAAGAGAGCCAAGGAAATCGTTCCCACTGCAGAGGTAATCATTATTACCGCTTTCGGGAGTATCCCCACTGCCATCAATGCTATGAGGGAAGGTGCTTATGACTATGTCGAGAAGCCCTTCTGCCCGGAGAGGGTAGCGCTACTGGTTGAGAAACTGGTGGAGCATCAAGGGCTAATCGAGGAGAATATTTCCCTGAACAAGAAGCTGGAGCAGCGCTACGAGTTTGAGAATATCACTGCTAAGAGCCCCAGGATGCAGCAGGTGATAGAGCTTATAAAAGTTGTAGCCCAGAGTAATGCCACTGTATTGATTACGGGTGAAAGCGGCACCGGCAAGGAACTGGTAGCCCGTTCTATTCACTCTCAGAGCTATCGCCGCAAAAAGCCCTTTATCGCTATCAATTGTGCTGCCTTGCCTGAGAGTTTGCTGGAGAGTGAGCTATTTGGGCATGAGAAGGGTTCCTTTACCGGGGCTTATGCTCAGAAGAAGGGGAAATTTGAGGTGGCTAATAAAGGGACCCTTTTTCTGGATGAGGTCGGCGATATGAGTACCAACATTCAGGTGCACCTGCTCAGGGTACTGGAGGAGAAGGAGTTCACAAGGGTTGGTGGTAATGAACTGGTCAAGACCGATGTCAGGGTTGTTACAGCAACCAATAGAGATATTAAGAAGGCGATGGCCAGTGGGGCATTCCGTGAAGACCTCTATTATCGATTAAACGTAGTCACCATTGAATTACCTCCATTGAGGGAAAGAAAAGAGGACATACCTCTCCTGGCCCAGCATTTTCTGGAGCATTTTACCGTGGAGAACCAGAAGAAAACTATCGGGTTTTCCCCTGAGGCTACCGATTTTCTTTTGAAATACGAGTGGCCTGGCAATGTTCGGGAACTGGAGAATGCTATTGAGAGGGCAGTCATATTAACAAAGAATTCCTATATCGAGGTGGGAGACCTGGCTCAGGACAATCCGATGTTAATTCATTCCGCACTATCAGGAAAAAGCCTGAACGAGGTTGAGAAGAATCATATTCTGGAGGTGCTTGCCAGGACTAACGGGAATAATAGCGAAGCCGCCAGAATCCTGGGGATTACCAGAATGACTCTGTATAATAAAATCAAGATATTTGGGCTGGCTGTAAAAAAATTAGACAACGGCTGATTAATTCTTTTACACATAGATAGTCTGCTTAAGGCAAAGAGTAAGGCTGTCCAGGATATCCTGGACAGCCTTTTTGTTTGGCAAGATAATTGCACCATAGTAGTGTAGAGGTAGTGAAATGGTAGAGCCAGCAATCTTAAAGAGTCAGGAAAAGAATGAAGGAGGTCGGAACATGAAACCCATACTGATTGTCGAAGACGAGGCTATAATGAGGGAGTCTCTGGAAGACTGGCTTAAGAATAGCGGCTATCAAGTGGAAACAGCAAAGGAAGGGGACGAAGCATTAAAAGTTCTCGGGGAACGGGACTTTGGTATCGCCGTCCTTGATCTGAAGTTGCCGGGTAAGGACGGACTTGAAGTGCTACGTGAGGCAAAAGAGAGAAATCCACAGATTAAAGGAATCATCATTACCGCTTATCCTTCAGTAGAGACAGCCGTAGAGGCGATGAAGATGGGGGCTATTGATTACCTGCCCAAGCCTTTTGACCTTAATGAACTGGAGGAGCTAATCAGTAAGACTCTGGGGCCGATCCAGGTCGAGATAAGACCCAAGGTAGCCGTTGAAGAAACTGTGGCTGAGCCGGTTGAATTAGAGACGGCTGAAGTTGAGGAGGTTGAGGTAGAGGCGGATATAACCTTTGCTCCAGGAGAAGCCCCGGTTCACTTCAAGCAGGGTAAGGCTCATTTTGAGGCCGGTAGGTATGCACAGGCACTCAGAGAATTTCAGGCTGTTCTGGAAATTGCTCCGGAGGATATCGAGAACAGGGTATGGGTCCAGAAGGCGAAAAAGGCGTTAGTTGAACCGCAGGGTGAAGCTGCAGTACAGGGAGCAGTGAAAACCAGAAATTGTGTCTGGGTGGGCATGGGGATGGTGTCACATCGTATCTGCACCAACAACTTTAATTGCGTAACCTGTGAGTTCGACCAGGAGATGCAGGACAAACTGGCTCGTGGCGAAACTTCAGAGGCGGGGACTTCAGATGTTGATGCCGCCATGGAAAGGCTTCTGTCATTACCCGGTAATAAGAGACTCTGCCGTTATGCTCTCAAGGGTGACGTCTCTTTCCGGCTATGCTCACGTCTCTACGTGTGCGATACCTGTGAATTCAGCCAGACGATGGAAGATATCCAGCAGCAGAAGCTGGAACAGAGAGCAGCTGCGCTGGCTACCCGGAAAAAGGTACTGGTATCTTACTACATAGACTCGGAGAAGTGCCAGGGGTGCATGATTTGTCTCAGGGAATGCCCGGTGGAGGCTATCACCGGTGGCAAAAAAATGGTCCATATTATTGACCAGGAGAATTGCACCAAATGCGGGACATGCCTTGAAGTTTGCCCACCGCGCTTTGGCGCCGTTACGATGTTATCTGGCGTGGAAGTGCCGGAATCCGTTTCGGAAGGGACGGAAGTAGTACGAAGCTGATTTGATAAATAAGAGTACAAGGCACCGATAGTAATTGAGGAGCAGGTCAAAGGCCTGCTCCTCCTCTATTATTAATAATTACCGGGAGACGATTGGCTGAACATGTTACGTGAGGTGATGAAAGAGGGCGTTATCGATTACCTGCCCGAACCCTTTGCCCCGGGTAAGTTCAGGGAAGGCACACACTTGATGCCTGTCGCGGGGAACTCTGCCCGGCCGGTCTTTGTCCGGAGAGAATCGGGCAGGGCTCTACCCCCTTGATGGGGTCTCACCGGTAATCGACGAATACGTGCTCCTTCGCCAGCCACATGCTCGACCGGGCGAAGTCGATGAATTTACTTTCATCCTCCACCGCAAGCTGTCCGCCCCGAACCCTCTCCGGCGTAGCCGCCTCCGCCGACATACCGGTCCGTTCGAACCAGAGCTCGGCGTGACCGGTGTAGGACTCGGCGATTGTGCCCCGTACCTCACGCAACGTGCCTTCGAGCTCATCCTCGTAGCGATGTACCTGTATGTAACGCTTGATGTGACCCGCCTCGGCGTTCCGGCGGATGAGAGGCCCGTGGGCTGTGCGCCAGTAGAGTTGGGCCTCCTCCAGCGTCAGGCTGGTAAGGTGGCGCAGCGGGAAGTACAACTTCACCAGGGAGTTGAGCCTGGTGGCGACCAGATTTTCCGGCGATGGATTTACCTGGGGGTATTCGTAGGCCAACCACAGCGGCGAGTTGGGGAGGTCGATGAACTTTGCTTCGTCCTCGACCAACTGCCGAGCCGTCGCCTGTCCCCGCTCTGATTCATGAGCGTCGACAACCTCCTCGCGGCTGTTCCACCACAGCTCTGCCACACCGTCGTACGGCTCCTCCATTTTGCCACGGGCCCCTGCCAGTTGCTCGCCCTGGTCCTCTTCCAGGGTATGTACCTGGACGTAGCGGAGCATGTTAAGGGTGTGGGCATGGCTCGCCACAAGGGGTCCGTGGACTTCCCGCCAGTACTTCTGGAACTCGGCCCGCGACATATCCGGCTTGCGCCGTAGAAGATAAGTGAGACGAATCATTTTCAAGCTCCTTTCGAGGAGGATAACCCCTCCCATTGTGATATTCGTGGTCGGGAGCCCGGCAGTTGCCAGCAGAATGAGCCTACCGGAACGTCCCGCACGGGTGTCTCTTACAGTACCTTAATCGTATAGGAAATGTAAACACTCTGTGCTTGTCCGGTACGTTAGTGATACTCCAGTGCAGCCGATGCTGGTTGCTGTCGGATATGTATATATAAGGGAAGCAGGCTTTGCCTGCTTCCCTCATAAGAAGAAAACTACCCCTCCGCAGGGAGGATGAGTCGTTGGCACTGACCATGATACTTCACTCTATTGTGTTACCCTTCTGTCTGAATGAGAGCACACTCAGG
>DAOUVG010000273.1 GCA_030667735.1 Dehalococcoidales bacterium | reverse complement strand
TGCATGGGCCCGGCCCCGCCGAAAGCTATCAACGCGTATTCACGGGGGTCGTAACCTCTTTCCACCGACACAATCCTCAGGGCCCGAATCATGTTAGCGTTGGCTATCTCAACTATGCCGGCCGCCGTGGTCACTACATCCTTTCCCAGAGCCCTGGCGCAGTGCTCTTCAATAGCTTTTTCAGCCGCTGTTTTATCAAGCTTCATCTCTCCGCCAAGGAAGTAGTCAGGGTCTATTCTGCCCGGGACAACATTGGCATCGGTTACCGTGGGCAGTGTACCACCGGTCGTGTAGCACGCCGGGCCGGGTTCGGCACCGGCACTCTGCGGGCCCACCCTCAAAGTGCCGCCGGTATCTATCCAGGCGATGCTCCCCCCACCGGCGCCTATCTCAACAAGGTCGATAACGGGGGTTTGCAATGGGTAGCCCGAGCCTTTCCTGCCACGGGCATCGGGGGTCATAGCCGCGCTTCCTACCTCATAGTTCGCCGCGAGCTTCGGTCGGCCACGCTCCACAAGACCGGCTTTAGCCGTGGTACCGCCCATATCGAAGGATATCACTTCCGAATACCCGAGCAGGGTTCCCAGAACTGAGGCTGCGATTACCCCTGCCGCCGGACCTGATTCGACCATAGCAGCGGGCTTATCCCTGGCTATCTGACCCGTCATAACGCCGCCACCGGACTGCATCACGTATAGGCCCGATTTGAAACCTCTGGCAGCGATTTCCTTCTGAAGGTTGTCCACGTACCTGGCAATTATCGGCATGAGTGCCGCGTTGATGACGGTGGTGCTGGCCCGGAAATACTCCCGGAACTCAGGATTTATCTCCGAGGAGAGGGTCAGATAAACTTCAGGGTATTCCTCTCGAATTATCTCACCCGTCCTCTTCTCATGTGAAGGATTGATGTAGGAATGGAGGAAGCATACCGCTATGGCTTCGACACCGTTTTTCCTGATTTGCTTTACCGCCTGTCTGACCTCGTCTTCATTCAAGGGCTGGTATACCTCCCCCTCGGGTGTCATCCTCTCGGTCACTTCATAGGATAAGTACCTGGGGATAAGCGGTGCCGGCTTGTCGAAGAAAAGGTCATAGAGAGAGGGCCGTATCTGCCTCTGGATTTCCAGAATATCTCTAAAACCTTTCGTGGTAATAAAGGCGCTCCTGGCCACCTTATTCTCAATAATGGCATTCGTAGCGACCGTAGTGGCATGGACTATCTGTGCTATCTCCTCCGGCTTGATGGCGGCTTCGGAGACCAGCCTTTCGATAGCGTGCAGGAAGCCTATGGAAGGGTCCTGTGGCGTGGTTGAAACCTTCGAGGTTCGGAACTCGCCCGTCCCCAGGTTCACCAGAACCGCATCGGTAAACGTCCCGCCTATATCAACACCGAGCCTGTACTGTGCCATTCTTCGCGCCTCCTGTTATCACCTGGTCTTTCTTAACCTGGATGTCCCCTGTATATCCACCGTCCAGCTCTCCGAATTTATGACGACTCCATATACTTCACGCGCCCTGTCCCGCGAAACCTTCTCGCATCTTACATCGTCAAGCACGGCTTCGGGGTCTCTTTCAAACGGGTCGCCGTAGCCGCCGCCTCCAGGGGTCTGCATACTGATGATATCGGTTGGGTTGGCGTAGAAGGTCGACTTGGAACCAGCGTCCCTGAAGTTCTCGACCCCGGGGTTCAGGAGGTATCTGGCTCCTCTGCCGTCCTGACCTCCAAATATGCCCCGGGCGGGGAACTTGACGGTATCGGCAAGGATGGTGACGTTAGCTTCGTGGTCGCGGAAGCGGTAGTCTCTTCTCAGGCCCAGGCCTCCCCGGAACTTGCCGGCACCCTCGGAATCGGGGAGCAGCTCATATCTCAGTATGAGGACAGGATACCCGATTTCGAGCTCCTCAATGGGTGAGTTCTCCGCATTTTGAAGGGCGACCTGTACCGCGTCGACTCCGTCCTTGGTGGGCCTGCCTCCATAGCCGCCCCCGCAGGTTTCCAGAAACACGTAGTACTCCTTGCTTCGAGGGTCGACTCCACCGAAGGCTATGTGCAGGATGGTCTTTTTGGTTTCGGCGGGGACCCGGTCCGGCATGGCCTGCGAAAAGGCCCTGAGGACCGCTTCCACGGTCTTTTGCGCGACCTCCCACCCCCCTACCACCGCGCCGGGGTATTTACAGTCCACCACGGTGCCTTTGGGCGCGATAACCTTTATCATCCGGTAGAAGCCGTCGTTCATGGGCAAGTCTGAGGGAAGCAGGGCTCGGATGGGGTACGCTGCCGCGGAGTAGGTCATGGCAAAGGTGGAGTTCATCGGCCCCCTGTTTTGCGGGTCCGAGCCGGTCAGGTCGACGGTCACATCTCCTTTTTTGATGATTACTTTAGCCTTGATACATACCGGCTCACCCGTTATACCGTCGTCATCAACATACGCATCGCCCTCAAACACACCGTCGGGAAACTTCTGTAACTCATGACGGACTCTGCGCTCGGTATATTCATGGAGTTGCTCTATGGCCGTGTTCACCACATCCACTCCGAACTTATCCAGCAGCTCCACTATCCTTCTTATGCCAAGCTTATTTGATGCCACCTGAGCCCTGAGGTCACCTGCGGACTCCTTCTTGCCACGCACATTCGCGATGAACCATTTCAGCATGTCCTTGTCGATTTCACCACGCTTCACAAACTTAACGCCCGGCACGATTAACCCTTCCTGAAAGATATCCGTTGTCATGGCTATACTTCCCGGGGCTCTGCCTCCGATATCAACATGATGAGCGGCGTTGGCCACGTAGCCGAAGATTTTCCCCTGGTAATGGACGGTGGAAATAAGACAAACGTCATTCAGGTGGACCAGGCCGCGGTGCGCGTCGTTGACCAGTATCCCGTCACCGGGCTCAAGATTCTCTATACCATACTCTTCCAGTACTGCCGGCACAGAGAAAACAAGGGCGCCGAGGTGGGAAGGCTGGTCGGAAGCCTGGTCTACCATTCTTCCC
>DAOUVG010000270.1 GCA_030667735.1 Dehalococcoidales bacterium | reverse complement strand
GATTGCCGATGGGGAGAGCGGCAAATCTATCGGGGAAAACCTCTTCCTGAGCACATCCACGGTGAAGCGGGAGGTACGGCACATCTTTGACAAGCTGGGTGTGAACGACCGCGCCCACGCCGTCTCCGAAGCTATGAAGCGGAGCCTTCTCTAGTCACATGTCATCTCCTGCACTGTCTTCATCACGCAGCCTTTCCCGCCCCGGAATCCTGGTTCGCCTGGGTCATGGTTATGCCCTGCAGGTGCTATATAAATGTTCTCTTTAGCCACGGAAGATTACCTCTTTAGTCATATTTTGCTGACTATTTAGACCTTACAGATGACTGGAGAACATGAGAAAATGGTATCAGAGCATCAGAGAATAATCTCACTGAAGATGATTGTTAGAGAGAGGGCAGGATGAATACTGGGCTACTTTCCGATACCATTGCAGCCATAACGGCGGAGAAGACCGGGGTTATCCGTGTGCTTGTCGTCGATGACCATCACGTGGTACGTGAAGGTCTGCGGCGGATGCTTGAACTGGAAAGCAGCATACAGGTAGTCGGTGAGGCAAGAAGCGGCGAAGAGGCTATCGCCAAGGCTATCTCCCTGTCACCGGATGTCATCATCATGGACCTGAAGATGCCCGGGATGGACGGAATCACCGCCACCCGTGAGATAAAACAGAGAATGCCGGATATAGGCATACTGGTACTGACACTGTACGCCGAAGATTATGTGAAGCAGGCCGTGGAGGCCGGTGTATCCGGCTACCTGCTCAAGGATAGTGACTGCGAGCAGATAACACGCGCCATAGAAGAAGTATATCAAGGCCTTTGCCCGATAGCCCCCTCTCTCACCCGGGAACTGGTCATGGAATACGCCGAGCTCAGCCGGACCAGTCGGTCTTCGATACTGACCAAACGACAGATCGAGATACTAAAGCTGATTGCTGATGGTGAGAGCGGCAAGGAAATCGGCAACCTTCTTTTCATTAGCACCTCCACCGTAAAGCGGGAAATCCGCCAGATTCTTGCCAAACTCAAGGTAAGCGACCGCGCCCAGGCAGTATCCGAGGCAATCAAAAGAAGGCTCATCTAGCCCGTACCCCCCTGCCTCATGGGGCTCCATGCCCCATGGGCTCCCATGTCCCGCATGGACTCCCATGTCCCACATGGGCTCCCACTGTCATCCACCCGTTACCCCTCCCTGACCTGGTGAGGTCAGCCCGTTTGCCCCCCGGTGCTACCGCATTGCCCCACACAAGGCCACGAAACCTGCTTGTTTGGTTCCCTATTCCTGTCTACTAAGACCTTACGCCCTGCTCGCATGCATGAGACAATTATTACTATGAGGCGCAGGATATCTTATATGGTAGAGAGCAGGGCCACCGGCAGGCCAGGTACTGACCCCCCGGACCACGAAAATCGCGGGTGGTGTTTTTATGCCCGACTTCGGGGAATAATGCGTCTGGCTGTCACCCGGGACGGCTCCCTGCCCTCAGGGGACGCACCTTGTAGTGGTGTATCGGAGAGATAGAGACTTTGAGTAGCGGAATGACCGAGCTTCAGAAGACGGAAAGAGATTACCGGCGGATAGACCGGAACTCCCTGTTCCTGCTGCTCCTGCTGACCGTACCGGCAGGAGTGATGGCGGTAGTCCTCTACCTGTGGCCGGATGCAGTGTGGACCGCCCCGATACCTTATAGTGCCGTGGGAATACTCGGTTCATTTGCCGCCCTGCTCCTGGCGGTCTTCCTCTTCGCACGATACCGGACACAACCTCGAATCCTCTATCTCAGCGCCGGTCTCCTGGCTATGGGTATAATCGAAGGCTTCCATGCCGTCTCAACACCCGGGTCCGCGGAGTTCGTCTGGCTGCATTCAGCCGCCGGCATCATCGGTGGGGCCTTCTTCGTTCTCTACGCCCTCGCCGAGACAACCAGTCTCCGTATACCATCCGTCAAGGTCACAGCCAGGGGAATCGGCAGGTTGCTCGGTGGGGTAGCCGCGGTCGCATTCATCTGCAGCGTTCTCCCGATGGTTCTTTCGGATAGTCTGCCCGCCGTGACCCAGGATGGCCGGCTTACCGCCGTTGCCTGGACCTTGAACGCCGTACCGGCGGCGCTCTTCTTCATTGCCGGTGTCAGCCTGTTCCGCCAGTACCGCAAGACCGGCGCTAATGAGCTGTTCCTGCTGACCGCGATACTTATCTTCCTGTTCCAGGCATGCGAGGTTTTCTACTTCGCCACGCTATGGGGCGTCATCTGGTGGTTCTGGCAGGCAATGCGACTGGTGGTCTATATGGTTGTTCTCGCCTACGTTCTCAAGGAGTACATACAGACCAGCGAGTCGCTATCGGTCGAGATTGAGGAACGCACGAAGGCGGTACAGGCCCTCAGGGAAGCAGAGGAGGACTGGCGTAACTCCTTCAACTCACTGGAAGAGGTAATGCTCATCATTGACAAAGACTACAACATCGAGAAGGTGAATAGCAGCGGGCTGGCACTCATCAAGAGAAACCGGCGAGCCGTCACGGGGCGGAAATGCTACCGCGTTATGCGCCGTATGGATAAGCCCTGCGGATTCTGCCCCATCCGGCACACGCTGGAGAACAAGACCGTAGAATCCGTAGAGCGGTACGACGCAATGTATAAACGGCATTACCACATGAAGAGTGCCCCGATGCTTGATGAAAACGGCGAAATCACCAAGGTGATCTATTCCATGAGTGATATCACGGAACGAATCAACGCCGAGGCCAAGGAGAAGATACTGCAGAGAGAGCTCAGCCTGACCAGCCGCCTGGCTTCCATCGGCGAGGTGGCCGCCGGGATTACTCACGAGATAAACAACCCGCTGACCGGCGTGATTGCCTTCGCCCAGATGCTGATGCAGATGGATGTTCCCAAGAACATGAGGGAAGCGGTGGAAGTGATTCACGATGGGGCAAACCGGGTAGTCGGGATTGTGGATAAGCTACTCACCTTCGCACGCCGTAACCGTCCTGACAAAGAGTACGCAGACAT
>DAOUVG010000071.1 GCA_030667735.1 Dehalococcoidales bacterium | reverse complement strand
TATCATCAAGGGGATTATACGACCAACCGAGAGTGGAAAATAAGCAGAAACGTTGTCTCTGGTGCCTTATCCTTGATTGTAATAAGCCCGGACTCAGATTTGTATAGGGTTTCCATCTTGCTACTCCTGCCAGTAATTTCTTTAACTGGCAGTATTGCACCTTGAAAAAGGGTATGCAACGAAATGCAAATAGAAGGATGCATTTGGTCCCCAAGGCCGGGTTCTGGTATGACGCCGAAGACGCGTCATGCACGTCGTGCACCTGTGGGTTCACGTGCTAAGGCGTGAGAGCGATGTCAACTGTGGAGTCAGAGGACAATGTCCCACAGGTAACAAACCGTCATAAAGTGTAATTGACGGATTGGGTTCTGAAGGTATAAAAAGTTAGACCGACATGAAATAGCTAAGCGTACTACACGCGAACCTTTGATCCTGGGTCATAATCCAGGCTTTCGAGTAGTATTAAACGATTTATACTAGGGAAGATTCACCCCCATACCTTCCCAGGCGTCCAGTTCTTCGCGGTAAGGGTCAACCTCTATCCGGCACGGAACGTCGAAAAGCATCGTGGCGCGATTGTCAGCAGAATATGGCTCCCATTTCGGAATCCCCGGGTGGTTGGGGTCGCCACTACGGGCGAAGGTAATCCACGCCTCGCTCATTGATGCCACCAGCTCGGGTCTATCAGGACGCTCACCGACCAGGGGTACGCCATCGGTATTGTCGAACACGAACGGGATTTCGAGAGCGTGGCATGATTTGAAGAGATAGCCGAGGTAATCGGACTGCCAGGTAAACAGGTACATATAGGTCGGAGCAGGTCCACCGGCTGCCTTGCGTTCAGCCAGTCGGATAGACGCCAGCCGGAACCCTTCACTGGTAATCCCGATTAGCAGGTCCCAGGATGTGGCATCAGGTCGTGTCCTATGGTAGGTACTGAGTATTTCGTCCAGCCTGTCGCTATATCTCGGTGCTAGGCGTTCGCGGAGCTCAGACTCTTCAAGTCGGCGGCGCCGCGGGTCGGCAGCCAGGAAGAGTGCCGCTTCGTCCCGATTGCAGCCAATGATGAGCGGTACGTCGGCCGCCGTCGGTGCCGCCACAGGGTCAAACGGATGGGTGGGCAGGTAATGGCCATCCACTACCGGGGCAAATGCCATGATGGCCCCAGTAGGTCCAACCATCATGCCGCTGGGGCGCTCAATCGGTGGTAGCCTGTTCACGGCATCTATAAGTTGTTGTGCCGGTAGTTGCTGGAGTTTATCTATCTGATTTGCTTTGAGTCCCAACTCTACCAGCAGACGTTCGGTTAAGTCTGTAGCGTCCCCGGGCTCTACGCCCCGCAACCCGGGGCCACTCTGAATGACAGCACGATGAAACAGGCCTTTTGCTGAAGGCATACCAAGCATCTTGCCGACCTTACTACCGCCTCCGGACTCACCGAAAATCATTACCCTGCTCGGGTCACCACCGAATGCTTCTATGTTGTCCCGGACCCATTCAAGGGCCAGCACTATATCCAGCATTCCGGCAACACCCGAACCGGCATACGCCTCACCGGCGATATCCGCCAGGTGTAAGTAGCCAAATACATTGAGCCGGTGGTTGATTGTAACTACGACAACATCACCCCGTTTGACAAGTGCGGCACCGTTATACATTGCGCTCGAACCCGAACCATCCGAAAAGCCACCACCATGGAGCCATACCATAACCGGACGCTTTCCACCGTCTCCCAGACCTGATGTCCATACATTCAGTACCAGGCAGTCTTCACTCTGAGTCAATAATCTGACCTGTCCAAAGACAGACACGGCTGCCTGCTCTGGGTCAACCAGCCTTCCTGATTGCGGAGCGATTGGTCCATAGTCAGTGGCGTCACGCACACCCGTCCATGGCTCGGGTGGTACTGGCGGCAGGAAACGACGTTTACCGCCGGTTGGGGCACCGTACGGGATGCCTTTGAAGGTGAAAACGTCTAGTTCCATCATGCCACGGACTTTCCCTGCGGTGGTTTCGACAACAATCTCGCTCATGTTTTACTCCCTTTCCATTAACATATTACGACATTTGATGCCTTTGATACTGCATGCAAGAATAAACGATTTAGGCTAAGGAATGACTTCCATACCCTCCCAGGCGTCGAGTTCTTCGCGAGCCGGGTCTATCTCTATCCGGCAGGGAACGTCCAGGAGCATGGTGGCTCGGTTTTCAATAGTATATGGCTCCCATTTTGGAATCCTCGGATGGCTGGGGTTCCCGGTGCGCGCGAAGGCGGCCCACGCCCCGCTCATCGACGCCGCGAACTCGTGCTTGTCGGGACGGTTACCGACCATGGGCACTTCGTCGGCATTGTCGAACGCGAACGGTATCTCCAGACTATGACCCGCCTTCAGAAGGCCTCGAAGGAAATCAGACTCATAGGTGAACAGGTACATGAAGACCGGGGCAGGGCCAGCGGCGAGTTTGCGTTCCACGAGCGTGATGCAGCCCAGCCGCCTGTCTTCGCTGGCAATCCCGATCAGCAGCTCCCAGGGGGTCGCATCGGGCCGCGTCCTCCGGTACGTACCGAGTATCCTCTCGAAACTGTCTCCGAGCACGGGTGCGAGGCGTTCGTGTAGCTCCGACTCCTCAAGCCTGCGACGCCGCGGGTCAGTGGCCAGGAAGAGCGCAGCCTCGTCCCGGTTGGTGCCGATTATGAGCGGCACATTGGCCGCCGTGGGTGCCGCCACGGGGTCGAACGGGTTGGCAGGGAGGTAGTTGCCGTCCACTACCGGGGCCAGATTCATGGCGCCTCCGGCACCTATCAGCCGGCGGCGGTCGGGCTCTTGCGGTGATAGTGTGCTGACGACTTCCAGCAGCTGTTGAGCCGGCACCTGCTGGAGCTTCTCAATCTGGTCTGCCTTGATATCCAGCTTGGCTAGCAGACGCTCGGCCAGGTCGGTGGCATCCTTGGCTGGTACACCCCGCAGCCCCGGGCTGCTCTGGATGATGGCACCGTGAAACAAGCCCTTTGCCACGGGCATGGCCATCATCACGCTGACTTTCCTGCCACCACCGGACTCACCGAAGATTGTCACTCTACCGGGGTCGCCGCCGAACATCTCGATGTTGTCCCGGACCCATTCAAGGGCGAGCACGGCATCCAGCATCCCGGCCACACCCGAGCCGGCGTACGCTTCACCGGCAATGTCCGCCAGGTGCAGGTAGCCAAAGACATTGAGCCGGTGGTTGATTGTAACCACGACCACGTCATTGTGTCTGGCAAGGTTGGCGCCGTTGTACATCGTCTCCGAACCGGCGCCCTGGGCAAAGCCGCGACCATGCAGCCACACCATGACGGGTCGTTTCCCGCCGTCCTTCACACCCGGCGTCCACACATTCAATACCAGGCAATTCTCGCTCTGCGGGAGGAAGCTGAGGTAGCCTTCGGCACGGGCAACGGCATAGGGCCTGGCTTCGTCGACTAACGAGCCTGTCTGCGGACAGATCGGCCCGAAGTCTCCGGCGTATCGTATTCCCGCCCACGGCTCAACCGGCAATGGAGGCAGGAAACGACGCTTGCCGCCGGTCGGCGCGCCGTACGGGATGCCCTTAAAAGCGAATACGTCTCGCTCGGTCGTGCCGCAGATATTCCCTGCGGTGGTTTCGGCCATTACTTCTTCCATGACTTGCTCCTTCCCATTGGCATATGACGATGTTTGATACGTTTGATAACGCTGTTATTGTTTACCTCTTGATCAACCTTTGTCAAGATACTCCCGGGGACAAGAGAGTGAGGTGGCCCCAGTAGCCTGCACAACTGAGCGGGTGTGAATTTGCCAGGTTGCTCACGGTTAGCGGCCATCTCTTGAGAGATACGTAAGAGCGTTTCATTGATCGGTGTCTGGCGTCCCGGTTTCTTAGCCAACCGAACTACTCCCCGTTGAGATACTCAGTCTCGATAGTGCCTGTCCCGCAGGCTAGGCTCTGCTGTTTACCTGGCTATTGATTTACTAATTTTCACATGATTTTACGGATATCAGAGAGTTCGGTTGGTGGTTTGGGAGGTCGGACTAGACACATGATGAATGCGGCAAACGTGGCTAGTGCTGCGAATGTGATGAAGGCGTTTATATAGCTGCCAGTAGTATCATATATCCAGCCAGCATAGATAGGGGCTATAAATGATGCTGGCGCTCCGAACATCATAGATGTTCCTTGAATGGAAGCGAATGCCTTTCGCCCGAAGTAGCGCCCTCCCATAGCAAGCCTTAAGGGTGTGGGTGCCCCGCTGCCGAATCCATATAGGATAAGCATGACGTAGACCATAGTAATGCTTTGATGTAGGAGGAAAGAAATAATCCCTACAGCCTGAAGTAGAAATGACCCTGCTATTAGAAAAGGCAGGCGCTCTTTTCTGACGTGGTCGGAAAGGAATCCGCCAAGAAATCTCGCCGGGACAGTGAGAAAGACCATCATTGCCATCATACTACCAGCTACGTTTGGGTCAATACCCATATCGGTTAGAAAAGGGATACAATGTACATTAAAGCCTCCAAGAATTAGCATAACGCAAATCCAGGATATAGTTACCAGCCAGAAGGCTGGTGTTCTCATTGCCTGTCTGACGGTGAACTCCGTCTCCTGGAAACCAGCGGCATACTCCACACCCCTACCTATCATGGCGTCTACGTCTGCTTCTTCGCCTGACTCAATGGTGGCTCCATCGGGGAGTAGTCCGTAGTATTCTGGGCGCTTCTGTTTAACGAAGTACCATGTGAAGGGTATTCCGGCAAACATTACCGCTGCCCATACCAGGCAGGTTATCCTCCAGCCCTCTGTAGTTACTAACCAGGTGACAATTGGGAGCACTATTACGCCGCAAATGCCAATAATGGCGAATCTCACACCAAAGGCTAGTCCCCTTTTCTTTATAAACCAGTTGGTTAGAGCCTTGTCAATGGCAATAGTATTGGCCAGGTTACTTCCGATGCCTATTGTCAATCCCCAGGTTACGTAATAAGCCCACGGCGAGTTGATGAAGTTCATTAGTACCAGGCCGGCACAGATAATACAGAGGCCGACAACGATTACCCACCTGGGCCCAAATCTGTCGGAAAGCCAGCCCGTGATTGGAGCCTCGAGACCACCCTGTAATCTGGCAACTCCAGTAGCCAGGGATGTAGCTGCCCGGTTCAAACCTAGGTCGGCAGCGATAGACTTGAACATTACTGACATCCCGTAGTTACTAAACCCAAGCCCTAAACCAGAAATAATGCCGGTAACCAGAATCGTCCACCAGCCGAAGTACACCTTATTTCCAGGGGATTTTCTCTTGATCAGAAAACCTCCACAGCAGGCAGGAATAAGCAGAAAGCCAAATGAACCGGTAAAAGCCCACGACGCCAGCGAAGCAGCTTCGTTGGCTGAGCGGGGGGTTCCGGACGCGGGGAACAGGCTGACCCTTCAGGGCCTATCCATCGCGCAGCCTCCCTCTCAGATCCCCGGTGCAAGCCAATGGCGCGCGCTACACGTACACGCCGTACTCCTTGGCAGCTTCCATCATGGCGCGCAGATTGTCCGGGGGCGCTTTCTGAATTGATGCTCCCGCTGACAATATGTAGCCGCCACCGGGAGCGCACACTTCGATTAGTCTGCGACAGTATTCCTTGACCTCCTGGGCGGTGCCCGTGGACAGTAGTGAAGTTGGCACGTTTCCGGATATACAGCAGATGTCGCCGAGAATCCTTTTGGCCGTGGCCATGTCAGTCTGATCGAACCTCCAGGCTACGGCACCCCTGGGGAAATCGTTGACGGTTTCCAGGCGCGTCATGTAGCTTCCCTCGGCAAACAGCGACGGCACGATACCCTCTTCGGTAAGGGCGAGACAAACCTTTCTTAGCGAGGGCCAGTAGAAGGTCTCGAACTGCTTGGCTGACATGTGACCGTCGGCGCCCTTGTGCAGCGGGAAACCAATCGTCGTTCTTCTGCGGTCCTTGGCTCTTGCCAGCAGTGAGTCGATGGTCAGATTCGTCATGACGTCAATGGCTTCGAGCAACTTCTTCGGCTGCCGGTACATGTCCATGATAATGCCCTTGGTGCCACGCAGTGTATCTCCAATGGTGTCGAAGGGTGCCTTGGCCAGACCGCCTCCTCTGGGCGATGGTACCCCAGCCTCCTGTGCCTCTCGGGTGCACTCCTCGACGACGGCCATCCATTTCGGAAACTCCCTGCCGACGTCGATAAGGGCCTGGAGCGTTGCCTGGACATCCGGCCTTGAGAAGGGCATGAAGTACGCGCTCGGCAACTCGATAATGTCCGTGAATGACTGGAGGTTGCGGAATGACTCGAATATGCCAAACACACGGGGCAGATAGGTCCTCATCCAGAAATCAGACGGGTTCCTGATCAGGGCATCGTACTCGTCTGCCATCATGTATTCGCCCTCGACGAACTGGTGTCCTCCGGCATCATCAGGTAGACCGTGGCCGGGCCATGTGTAGAGCCGGTAGTCAATCAGGTCATAGACTCTCCCCGGCATGACCGCACCGGGACTGGTGTAGGTGTCCATCTCAAAATCGCGGAGGAACTCCTTCCACGCCCGACGGAGTTCATCGTAGTCGTACATGACCGTCTTGAGGTCGGCACCTGCCCAGTAGGCTGGCAGGACGCCGAAAGGCATCTGGACCGGCACGCGATCGGGCTCCCTCATCAGATAGGCATCAGCCAGCCTCTTTGCCCTGGCGTGGTAGACCTTTTCAGCCTCCGGACTGGAGAAGCTGATGTCGGAAGGTTCCAGTGACTGCTCGAACCTCCTTTCTCTCTTCTCCGCAGGAGTCAGCTCCGACCACTCTCTACCCTTACCCGTATCCATTCTCTCCAACGTCGACCCTCTGCTCGTCCAGGTGACGTTACCTGACGAGCACCACCGGCGGCACTCGCGATGCTCCTTCCTCAACCCTCAAGGTGCTTGTCCGTGTTGCCCGCCCGCGACCCGTACACGCCGTATTCCCTGGCGGCTGCCACCATGGCGTGCAGATTCTCCGCATTCGTCTCGGTGACGCTTGCGCCCCCGGCAAGTATGTAGCCACCGCCTGGAGCGCAGACCTCGATTAGCTTGCGGCAGTGCTCTCTGACATCCTCAGCAGTCCCGGTGGACATCAGTGACGTGGGTACGTTTCCGGCAATACAGGCGGTATCGCCAAGGACCGCCTTGGCCGTGGCCATGTCGGTTTGGTCGAAGTGCCAAACCACCCAGCCTTTGGGCAAG
>DAOUVG010000099.1 GCA_030667735.1 Dehalococcoidales bacterium | reverse complement strand
CCGCCCCGCCCCCCCGCCCGCGCCAGCCGCGCGCCCCCCCCCGACCCCGCAACAGCCGGCAGCCGCGGGAGGTCCTACTCCGCCTGCACGACCACACCAGGAGATACCACAGTAGAACCTGAGTAAAACTGCAACACCGCCAGTGACCCCGGTGCTCGATAATGAGACCCTGGAGATAATGCGGCAGACCATGATTGCCCTCACAGAGCAGACGGCCAAACTGGAAACTCACCTCCACCAGGTTGAACAGAAGCAGAATACGACTGCCGAGTTTGGTGCGGCCATCATGCAGCTGGAAGAAAAGCTGGAAACCATGACCCGGCACTTCCGTGAGATAGACGGTCGCGTCACGACGGTCCTGAGAAAACTCCGTGATACTCCCTCTTACGGTGTCCGCAGCGATTTCACCTGCGAATCCTGCGGCTCTCAAGGTTTCGCTGCCATACCGCTCAAGTGCACCAATTGCGGTAAAGAAGGCTGGTGGGGTTGGTGGCCTGACCACAAGGAATGAGGCCATTTATTATCCCCGACCCTTCGCATTTCGGAAGAAGCAGCGTAAAATACTCCGGTTATGCCGCCGCACCGGGAGTGCAGGCGCACCAGAAGTGCGGGCGCATATCAGGTACCCCTGTCTGTTTCTCTCCCATGCCTCAGATACTCAGGCTAGCAGTGTGCTGAAAAAGGGAATTCCAGAGAAGGGGCCCAGTCCCTCAGATATAGTGGGGTTGGTCGAAAGGGTTTTTCAGCACACTCCTAGCGAGACGAAGTACGATGGGACAGGGCCTCTCTCACACTCCTGAGTTCTATTAGAATCTGCTGTGCTTCTGACAGAAGGTCACGGGCATCTACATCATCAAGTGTGGAGGCAAGCTGGCCGGAATTATTCTCCTCTTCTATCTCGGTTGAGAAAAGCTCGAACAGTGAATCCGTGTCTCCTGACTTACCGGCGGAATCCTTGCCGGAGACATCGTCTGATTCCTCGTCTTCCAGGTAGTCCACCGAATCCTTGGACTCGGTCAGCTCTTCAGAGATGGCATCAAGAAGGTTGGCCTCGGGGGATTCGGGGGTGGTTTGTTCCGGTTCCGATATTCCTTCAGTTTGAAGTACCGGATTGGAATCTGCTTCCGACTTTGGAGCGTCTTTCTTCGACATGGGCACCTCCTCGGCTGCGGTAAGATTTGGTCCGGCATTGACCGCCGGCTGCGAAACGGTATCCTCAGGTGAAGGTTTTGAGAGGCGCTTTACCGGTGTGGGCATAACCTCAACTGGCAAACCCCAATCCGCACCAGACCGGAGCTTGCCGAGCTTGTCCCGTACCTGCCTGGTAAAATCACGCTTTCTTCGCCAGAATGGCTGCCTGCCGGTCTCATGTGGCTGCGGCTGCTGCGCAGCAGCCAGCGCTACCACACCCTGCTTCGGAGTTGTTTCCCGCACAAGGAGCGGGGAAAGCGTGACAACCATTGCTCCCAGGACAGCAAGACCTGCGAACATGTAAAGGTATACATCAGCACCTAACATTGACATTACTTATGTACCTCCTTCCGGTACCGTTCCGGAGAACACTTATCCCATTCCAGCAAACATCATGCGGACGACGGGAGGACCAAGAATTACGGCAAATCCCGAGGCCCCCAGTGTGAGAGTGAGGTAGAAAAATATCTTATAGATATGGCCGCCACTGGTGGCATAGATGGCAGTGGCGTTGGCGAAAGCAAGCACCAGGACTATGGTAATCACCATGAAATGGAGCAGGTTCAGTTCTGTGGTAGCGCCGCCGTAGAGACCAAAGGCAGGCATACCGGCTGCCGTTATGGCATCCACGCCCGTCTCTCCCGGCATCACATCCGCGATTAGAGCGGTAAAACTGACCAGGACCTGGTAGACAAAAACCACCAGTATTGAAAGTACCATGTGCATGACAACCGCCAGCCACAGCATACCGGACTCTATCAGCTGGCGCTTTGCCCGGAGGAGCGTGATTTTCATGGCGAAGCCACTGGCGCTATTCCCCACAAGCTCCGGCTCGCCGCCCAGGAGGACGCCATCCAGGAATGTGCGTACGCTCCGGTTCACTTGCTCGGACCCCGTTTCACCAACAAACTGGCCCCAGCAAAGGCGAGGGTCTATCCCGGCCAGTATCCTGGTATAGAGCAGGTTGACATCTTCCTTCAGGGAACCCAGCGAGTGGAAGTCGAGTCTTGCCATAGCCTCGTTTACAGTGGCACCTATGGCCTGACTGACACCGCCGAGGGAACGGAGAAGACCGGCGATTTCGTTATCCCGCTTGTCTATCTTACCGTCATCAATCTTACCTATCAGCCCCAGCGGGAATATGAGGACAGCGACAGCTATCATCACATAACCAAGGTCAATCTTCATTACCAGCATGAGCGCTGCCACCACAACCACAGCGGGCAGGGTTAGCCTGACCAGATTTCTCGCCAGGTTCTGCTCCTTGGAGCGCATCGGAAGCGAATGTACCTTAATTTCCCGGGGAGCAGCATGGTATATCAACCACACGCCGGCAATAGTCACCACTATAGTCAAAGAGGATAAACCCATGACAAAGACTGTAGTCACGTTGCCTATCATCATTGAAACCACCGATACGATAGTGACAATGGCTGTGGTCATAATAAGCGCTACATAGGCATCGGTCCACTTCCGCAGTGTCTCCAGTCGGCGCTCATACTGATTGCCGTATGAGTCCGAAGAGACATTAGCCTCCCTCTGCAGGAACACAACGATATCTTCTCCGGAGGACAGGGCACCAGACATACGCAGGAGAAACGCCTTTACCTCCGGCTCCTGGGTGCTCTGGCCGACGATTCGGCACGCCTCAGCGTAGTCATGGTTGAATGCTTTGGCAACAAAGACCGCCCGTTTGAAATAGCTTGCCGAGATGTAGGGCATCTTGGCGGCATACTCGAACAGCCCGCTCCGCGAGATACCGGATGTGGCGATGGCCGCCATGTAGCTCAGGTGGCAGAAGAAGTCCACCTCCAGCAACTGGTTGTCAACAGACTCCCCGGCGTCCTTCTTGTCGCCGTCCTTTCCCTTTGCCCAGAACTTGTACCATACCATCGTTAGAAGAGCCCCTGTCGCTGCGCTTTGCTGAGGACCTCCAGGATTTCGTAGAAACCGGTAATATGCTTCTCCTTATGTAGCACCTCCAGTATCTTCGCCCGGCGGTCTACCTCAGTGTATATGCGCTGTTTCTTGGTAGCCGGGATGCCCATCCTGGGGGCAACCTTGTTTTCCAGGACCATGCTGGCCATCCGGCCGGTGAATTCAAAGACGTCCGTTTCCTCATTCCAGTGGAATATCTCAACGAAGGTAAATGAATCAAACACGGGGTCATAGGCCACAATCTCATTGATGCTGGTTATACGTCGGCCCGTCTTACCATTGGGGAGTTTGACTGCACTGGTAAAGACTATCACGTTCAGGTTGTCGATATAGCTCTTTGGCACCGAGATGGGGTTACCCGTCATACGCTGGATAAGCTTCTCCACGGAAGCAGCATGGAATGTGGCCATAACGGCGTGGCCGGTCTGCATTGCCTGGAAAGCGATATTACCTTCCGGGCCGCGAATCTCTCCTATGATAATCTCGTTGGGGCGCTGTCTCAGTGCCGCCTTGAGCAGGTCAAACATGTCTACCCCACTGCCCTCTCCTATCTTTGTCGTCTGAACCACCTCTCTTATCCAGTTCTTGTGGGGTACCTGGAGCTCGGGCGTATCCTCAATACTTACTACCTTGGCCATGGGATGAATGAAGGTAGTCACAGCATTGAGCAGCGTCGTCTTCCCGGAGGCTGTCTCTCCGGATACGAAGACATTCATCTCGTTACCGATGACAAGTGACAGATAGGCCAGCATCTGGTAGTTGATACTGCTGAATTCCACCAGCTCAAAGATGGATATCGGTGTCCCGGCAAACTTACGGATGCTGAAGTTGGAGCCTCGCCTGGATACTTCCCGTCCGAATACTATGTTGATACGGGAGCCGTCAGGAAGGGTGGCATCCACAATGGGATTCCGGAAGGTAACCGGTTTCTTTATCCGCTCCGAGAGCCACAGCACGAACTGGTCAAGGTCCTCATGGGTCTTAAAGTCAACCGAACTCTTCAGCGCCTTGAATATCTTGTGCTCAATGAATACCTGTCCTTTGCCGGAACAACTTATATCTTCAATGTAGGGGTCAGAAGTCAGGGAGTCCAGAGCACCCAGCCCAAGCCTGTCCCGGATGAATATGTGCCTCAACCCTACCTTCTCACGCTCCGTAATTCTGACTTTGGAAACCCTGGCACCACCCTTACGCAGAAACCCGAACTGCCCCTCAATAAAACCCATAGCCGAATCGTTGCCAAGCGTGGTAACAGTGTCAAGGTACTCGTATAATTGCTCTTCCATGTCGCCTTCCGGATCGAGTCGCGGAAGTTTGTCCCTTAGCTCAAGGAGCTTACCGTCCACTCTGGACATCAAAGAGGTAAGCTCCATGCCGAAGTCCGGTTCTACAGTAATATAGTCATTCCTGGTATCATCCGGGTTGTGCAGGATATGGATGAACGCACCTTTTCGTTGCGTTGGATAGATATAGTTTGGTTCCTTATCATCGCCCAGTTTCCGGGACGGCTCGGCAACATATTTGGGAACCCCCACATCAGCAACAGGCAGCGTCTGGATGTACTCCAGGACATGCGAATACTGCTCGGTGACCTCCTTCAACGGACCCGATAACATCCCGGTAACGTCGACGCGAGGGGCCGCCGCTTCCCGGCTATCCGGTGTTCCCTCTTCAGCAGGGGGCAGGACTGTAGTTGTCATTGAGCCTATCTCCTCCCGATACCTTGCTAGAGCAGACCATCCTGCTGGGCCTGGCCCAGCACCCGCAGGACCTCATAGAAACCGGTAATGCCTCGCTCCTTGTGCAGCTTGGTGAATATCTTGGCCCGCTTGTCTATTTCAGCGTATATTCTCCGCTTGGCACGACTTGGTATGCCCAGCATGGTGGCAATCTTTTGCTCCATGACGTGGCTATTCATGTAACCGGTGAACTCAAAGGTATCCGTAGTTTCGTCCAGCTTGAAGGCCTCGACGATATTAAAAGACTGCGTGGGAGGGTCGAAGCCGACTATCTCGTCTATCTCAGTGACACGCCGGACTGTGCCACCGTTGGGGAGCTTGATGGAGCGCATGAGAATGGCCACGTTAAGGTTATCCATATATGTCTTCGGTACCAGAATCGGAGCGGCCGTCATACGCTGAATCAGCTTCTCCATAGTAGAGGCATGGAAGGTGGACATAACGGCGTGCCCGGTCTGCATTGCCTGGAAGGCAACATTACCCTCCGGCCCACGAATCTCCCCCACGATAATCTCATTGGGGCGCTGCCGCAGTGCCGCTTTGAGCAGGTCGAATGTGGTCACCGCGCCGCTGGCGTCTTCCAGTTTGTCTGATTGTATCACTTCCCTTATCCAGTTCTCGTGGGGCACCTGAAGCTCCGGGGTATCCTCGATAGTGACTATCTTGGCCTTGGGAGGAATGAAGGTGGTCAGTGCATTGAGCATACTTGTCTTCCCGGAAGCAGATTCCCCGGCGACGAAGAGGTTCATGCCATTCGGAATCACCAGTGACAGATAGGCGAGCATCTGGTAGTTGAGAGTGCCGAAATCCACCAGATCGAAGATGGATATCGGCACTGCGCTGAACTTACGGATGCTGAAATTGGAGCCTCGCTTGGAGACATCTCGACCGTAAACAATGTTGATGCGGGCTCCCACGGGAAGCGTAGCGTCGGCAATGGGTTTCCTGTAGGTTACCGGTTTTCCTATCTGCTCGGCCAACCTCAGGACAAACACGTCCAGGTCCTCCAGTGAAGAAAATGTTATCGGACTCTTACAACCCTTGAATATCTTGTGCTCGATAAAGAGATGCCCCACACCGGAGCAGCCGATGTCCTCAATGTATGGGTCGGACACCAGGGGCTCGATGTCACCCAGACCGAGTTTATCCCGGATGAACAGATACTTGATACCCACAAGCTCACGCTCGGTGAGCCTGACCTTGGCCAGCTTGGGCTTACCCCTACCCTTGCGAAGCAAGCCTGTTCGCCCGCCAGTACTGGGCTCTTCCGGCTGGCTGCTGAGAACCGTCATCTGTTCAACGTAGTTAGTCAACTGCTGCTTCTTATCTCCCTCGGCATCGAAGTCGGGAAGCCGGTCACCAAACTGAATGCAACGACTTTCCACCTGGGTCATTATATTGTCAAGGTCCATGGTGAGAGTAGGCTCAATGATAATGTAGTGATTGCGGGTGTCCTTATCATCAGTCATCACGTG
>DAOUVG010000180.1 GCA_030667735.1 Dehalococcoidales bacterium | reverse complement strand
GTGATGATGTGCAGGATGCCGCTGTGGCTGGCCTCCAGGTCATAGCTGCTTTTTTCCGTCTCCAGGATAGTTATCACCTCGCCTACCTCAACCCTGGCGCCCTCGCTGGCCAACCATTCGGTTATCTCTGCATCATCTATCTGGGCCCCGAGATTGGGTATCCTCACTTCGTGCATATTCCGGTATTAGCTCCTCTCTTTCGGCTGGTATTGTTCTTACACCATCTCCTTGACAGTGCTCATTATGGTCCCCATGGTGGGTACAAGCTCCGGACGGTTGACCAGTGGCAGGTTCCACCCGGCCAGCCGCCTGAACGGGGACTTCAGCGATGGGATAAGGTCCGGACTGTGTTCGCTTATTCTGAACAGTATCTCGCCGGCAAACCCGGCACGCTTCATCGCCTCGTGCACGATGAGCAGACGGCCGGTCTTCTTGACGGAATCGACAATCGCATCTACATCCAGAGGCACTATTGTCCTCAGGTCGACGACTTCTGCGCTGATGCCCTCCTCGGCGAGGTTATAGGCCGCAGCCAGGGCATTGTGTACCTGGAACGAGTAAGTCACGATAGTGATATCAGTTCCTTCCCGTTTGACATCCGCCTTGCCGAGGGGAATCAGATACTCCTCCTCCGGCACTTCCTGAACGTTAGCCATACGCTCAATCTTGCCGTCCTTGTGGCCCTGATAGAAGTTCCAGGCATGGTCCCAGACCATCACCGGGTTGTCATCCCTGATTGCCGACTTCACCAGTCCCTTGACATCGTAGGGTGTAGACGGCATGACTATCTTCAGGTAGGGTGCGTGGGCATAGAGGGACTCCGGCGACATGCCATGGTCATTGTCACCATCACCAATCGGGCCTGCGATGACGCCGTATATAGTTGCCGGAATATCACCGGGAACGTATCGGCCGACGCTCTTGCAGCCCAGTTTCAGGAACAGCCCGTCAAAGGCGCACAGGCTGAATCCGGCATTCATATAGATACCGATGGGCCGAAGTCCCCTGTAGGCTGCTCCGATGGTCATACCGGCGATAGCCTGCTCACAGATGGGCGTGTCTTTGATTCTATCGCCGCCGAACTCATCGTATATGTCACGGGTCTGACCGTGAACATCGTTCATGGATATGATGTCTTCTCCCCACATCACCACCTTCTCGTCCCGGCGCATCTCTTCTCGAAACGCCTGATTGAGAGCTTCAATATATCTAATCTCGGCCATTTGTCTTCTCTCCTTACCTATCCTATAATCCGTCGATTGCACTGGCCGTGAAGTCCTCAAAGGACGACGGTACCGTCATACTCTCGACTTCCTTGATGGTGGTATTTATCTCTTCCGTTACTTCCGCCTCCAGTCTGCCAACATCCTCCTGGGAAAGAACGCCGAGTTCCCTGAGTTGTTTCTCATACCGTGGAAGCGGGTCATACTTCTGCCAGTCCTGGCCCTCACCCTTGGGACGATATATCTGCGCATCGCCCTCGTAGTGTGCCCTCAGTCGCCAGGTATCGGCGCAGATAAGGCTTGGCCCTCCGCCCGCGCGGCATCGGTCGATATGCTTCTTTGCCACCAGATACATGGCAAGCATATCGTTGCCGTCAACACGCTCGTGCGGCATTCCGTAGCCGGCGCCTCTTACAGACAGGTCCTCGATGTTGTAGGACTTGCGCCAGGAAGTACCCATACCGTACTTGTTGTTCTGGATGACGAAAATTATCGGCAGTTGCCAGGCTGCAGCAACCACCATCGCCTCATGAGTGGGTGCCCGATTGCTGGCCCCGTCTCCCTGTATGAAGACAGTCACGTCGCCGGTCTTCTGGATGACGTTGGCCACGGCCGCGCCGACGTACCTCACCGAGGCCTCTCCCAGTGTGCCACTGCTGCCCATCGCACCGAGTTCCGGCGTGAATATGAGCGGGTGCTCGGACCTTCTCCCCAGACTCTGGGCAATCGCATCCTTGAGAGTGAAACCCGGCTTGGCGAAGTGGCAGAAGTACGTCCGGAAATTGGGGTGAAAGCAGTCGGTTTCAGTCAGGTTATTAAGGATAGCTATCGGGATAGCTTCCTCCCCGGGACCCCTATGACCGCTTCCCCGACCGGTAGCCTTGCTCTGGATAGCAAATATCTCCGCCTCCCCCCGCCGGGCAGTGAGGAGGTCACGATACAGCTTGAGCAGGACCTCTTTCGATGGTAGTTCCAGTGATGGTGCTTCCATATCTTTCCGTTCCTCCTTGAATAAATTGTCGCACCTGCATTGCTGCTAAGGGTGTGAGTGGTAATAGTCTCCCCCAAACAGCAGGTTCCAAGTTTTGGGGTTCTCTCCGCTAGTACACAATGATGTCTGATACCATTGCTATTGTCTGTCTTCTACTCGTCCTTTGTCAAGACACGCCACGGGAACAGGAAAAGCTCGCGATATAGGACGAACCAGGCACCGGTAAGTACAATGAGGTGATAAAGCCAGCGAGTATCGACCTTTAACTTTCCCGCGTCCAGAACATGGAATCAGGCAAGTAAATGGTATATCATATTCCCATGCTTCCACCAGGTTCTTTAGTTCGGTCAGTGATTCCACCCGCAATATATGTGGATACAGCTATAGTTCCAACAGTGGGATGGGGAATTACACACGTGAACAAGTTGACCGGTTAAATAGACCGCAGGAATCAGGAAACAGGAAGATACTATGAAGGCTTGTGTCGCCACGGGAGAAAAGAGGCGTATTGAGTGTAAAGAGATACCAATACCGAAAGTAGAGCCTGGATGGCTCTTGCTGAAGACGAAATACGCGTGTATTTGCGGTAGCGACCTTGAGTATCTTGACGGCTCTTTCGGAATGGTCAGTCAAGGCGTTACACACCCGGGAGCTATTATGGGACACAGGATGGCTGCCGAGATGGGAATTGAGGAGTTGCCTGCTTCATCAGGCATGCTGATACGTCCGGACTCAATACCGGGGCACGAGTTTATTGCCGAGGTAGTTGAAGTTGGGGAGGGAGTCAGTTGTTGGTCAGTGGGAGACCGTGCCATACCGTTTGCAGGCAGACCGAATCCACTTGGGCCAGCAACACCGGGTTACGAAACGTATAAATGCATGGCGGAGTATTTTGTGTCTGCCCCACTTGGCATAATGAAAGTACCCGACCACGTTTCTGATGAAGAGGCGGTGTTTGTGGAACCACTCTGCACCGGTAACGGCGCAGTGGCAACCGCCGGAGTAAGGCCGGGACAGTCGGCGGTGGTCATCGGTGCAGGTAAGATTGGCTTGCTGGCAGCGATGGCAGCCAGGGTAGCCGGTGAGGCACCGGTAATCAGCGTTGACCTGGTGAAATCACGCCTGGACAAAGCCCTTGAGGTTGGAGTTGATGCCGCTATAAATGCCAGCGAAGTCGATGTTATCTCAGAGGTGGTAAAGGTAATCGGGGACGGTCCTGATTCCATTCTCATTTGTGTTCGTGATGGCAGAGTATTGAACCAGGCGGCCGAGATGGCAAAGCGCGGAGGGTCTTCTATCGTACTGGCTGGCTTTGTCTCACCAATGGAAGTGAACCCGATGTTATGGACAGTCAAACAATTGAAGATTTTTGGTATTCTGGGCGGTAATATGTTAGATGCAATGTACCTGATTTCTCACAAACAGATTGACCCAAAACCACTGATTACCGAGATTATACCCTTTGATGATTGCCAGAGAGCAATTGATTCGGTTTACAGCGGCGAAAACATAGCTGTTCTCTTGAGGCCATAGAGTCATAATCTAAGTAATAACAAAAGGAGGACTATTTCCATGACAGAATCTGAAACCCGCAAATTCGCACTGGAGACGGTTGACCATATCGGTATCGTGGTCAGGAACTGCGAGAAGGTTATCGAAACCTGGGGACGGATGTTCGGCATTGGCCCCTGGACTTACACTACTAATGCCGGTACTGATGCCGAAGGGAACCCCATAGAGGTAAGGCTTGCCTTCGCTTACATGGGCGACCTGGAGATTGAGCTGATAGAGATTGTTAAGGGCAAGATTCTACACTCTGAATTCCTTGAAGAGCACGGAGAAGGCCTGCACCACCTGGGCTTTTTCGTGGATGATGTAGATGGGGAAGCAGCCAAGCTGGTAGAGCAGGGGGCTAAAATCGTAATACAGAGGCCGGGCCAGTGGATATACCTGGACAGTGGAGGGCCCGGTGGTGTTATCTTTGAGCTTATGCAAAGGCGGGGAAAAATAACAGGTCCTTAACTGTTAGCG
>DAOUVG010000061.1 GCA_030667735.1 Dehalococcoidales bacterium | reverse complement strand
GAACCGAAGCTCTTCCTCCCGAAGTAGCGTGCTCTCATCACCGGATTTACCGTCATCGGGATGCCCTGTCCTATACCGTAGAGCACAAACCAGATGTAGATGGACGTAATGGTCTGGCTCTGCAGGAAGATAAACACGCCGATTGCTTGCAGAAGATAACTCCCGCCCTTTATATAACGAAGGTGACCAACTTTGACCCGGTCGGCAATGAGTCCACCGAGGAATCTGGCCGGGATACTGGCTGTGACCCAGATTGCCATCATGCCGGCAGCCTGGACGGGGTCGATTCCTCTGTCTGTAAGAAACGGGATACAATGGATACTCATCACCGGCATGACAAGACTGTGGAACATCTGCGTTAATATCAACAGCCAGTAAGAGGGGGTCTTCATGGCCTGCCGAACGGTGAACTCTGTCTCTCCAGTTTCGGCGGCATATTCGACACCCTTCTGCATCATCTGCTCCGCGTCTAAGGACTGCTCCTCAGGCTGGGCACCATCGGGCAACAGACCGTAGTATTCCGGTCGGTGCTGTTTCAGGAAGAACCAGGCGAGGGGTAGACCGACAATCCCCATTACCAGTCCGCCAATGAAGCAGGTATCACGCCAACCCTGAACAGTTATCAACCAGGTAACGAGCGGCATAACCAGCACTCCGGAAAGTCCGAAGAATACCCACTTGATGCTCAGTGCCAGGCCGCGCTTCTTGATGAACCAGTTCGATATCGCCGTATCCATCGGTAGAGTCAGAGCGATGTTGGTGCCTGTCCCGAGTAACACTCCCCAGAAGATGTAGAAGGTTGTCAGGGAATTGACATACTTCATCAGGATAAGGCCCAGGGATATGCAGAAGATACCGACAATTACAATCCATTTAGGGCCGAACCGGTCGGTGATCCAGCCTGTTATGGGAGCCTCGATACCGCCTTCAAACCGGCCGATGCTGGCGGCAACAGACGTCACGGTACGGCTGAAACCAAGCTCGGAAGAAATGGGTTTGAAAAGAGCCGAGAACCCGTAAGTGTGAAAACCGTGTCCCCAGAGGGCGATGATGCCGCCGGTAAGTACCGTCCACCACCCGAAATAAACCCTGCGGAGTCTTAAATTCTTGATTCTGCTCAGCAGGCCTTCTTCAGCAATAACCATATAACGAATCCGGGTGCTCCATCACAGGGTACGTGTGTCAGCGACCGCAAGCCGGGAGGCTGGATGTTCCAGCCGGAGAGCTATGAATAGCTCACTGGCAAGCAGTATCCACAGTATACCGACCAGTAGTGATGCAGGTCAACACAAATATCCCATTTGTACACCTAGAAGGGTGCTGAAAAAGGGGAGTCCAGAGGGCAGGCCCCTTCTGAGGGGCACCCCCTCTTCTGAGAGGGGCCGAAGCTCCCTTTGTCAGGGGTGTCTGGGCGTCATTCTTACAGAATGACGTTAGCAGAATCCGAAACCGGATTCTGCCGGTGTCCCCCAGATATGAATTTTACCCCCTTCCTCGGTAGGAAGGCTCTTCCTGGACAGGAAGGGGAAGGCGGCCCATCTGGGCCGCACGGGGATGGTCGAAAGAGTTTTTCAGCAACCTGCTAATGCACCGAATTAGTGCACAGTCTGGACGGCCAATGCAGGGTGCGTTATAATAATTAAGCCGAGGGAAAGAGGAAGGTAATGCCCATCCTTTATATTGTAGCGACTCCCATAGGCAATCTGGAGGATATATCATTGCGTGCCCTGCGTACCCTGCATGAAGTGAAGCTTATCGCTGCCGAAGATACCCGCAAGACGAGGCGGTTGCTTAACAGGTACGAAATCAAGACACCGCTGACGAGTTTTCACGAACACAGCGGGCGTGCCAGGCTTACCCAAATCCTGGGACACATCGAGGAAGGGGACGTTGCCCTCGTCTCCGAGGCAGGAATGCCCGGAATATCCGACCCCGGCTATGAGTTGGTGACGGCGGCCGTCCGTCAGGGCATCACGGTGGTCCCAATTCCCGGACCGTCGGCGGTCACGGCGGCACTTGCTGTCTCCGGGCTATCCGCGGAAAGGTTTACCTGTCTGGGCTTTCTGCCCAGCAGGGCAAATGCCCGGCGACGCATGCTGGAAAGCATCGCCGGAGACCCGGCTACAATCGTCATTTTCGAGGCCCCGCACCGCCTGACGGCGTCCCTGGGTGATATTGCAACGGTACTCGGCGACCGCAGGATTGCCGTCTGCCGTGAACTCACCAAGGTTCACGAGGAGGTGTTCCGTGGTACTGTCAGTCAGGCTGCGGTACATTTCGCCGAACCCAGGGGAGAGTTCACCCTGGTCATCGAGGGAAGACGGGAGCAGGACCGACCGCAGATAACCGGGGATATCGAGCGTCAGCTAAGAGACATGCGTCTTTCCGGAATGCCGGCCAGGGAGGCCGTAGCCACCGTGGCCGGGGCGACGGGCCTATCAAGAAGAGAGCTTTACCGCACCTGGCTCAGGCTGGTCTGAGGTTGTGCGAAATAGACAGGGGAGACTGATAAGGGAGGAATGAACCAGTGCGACAAGGATGTATATCCCTGGGGAAGGTACAGTGTGATGGCTGCAAGAACACCATTGCGTATGCGGAGCGCTATCTGTTGGTCAATGAGGAGGACGGAGTCGAAGTTGAGAGCGGCAAGAAAGCCTGTTATTGCGTGAATTGCAGCATGGACAGGGGCTACGCCAGGTACAGAGAGGAGAAGAACGCACGGGTGCTGACGTTCTTCCCCGCAGAGCCCGAACCACAGGACGTAATCCCGCAAGACCTGGTTCAGTGACGGATTATGAGTGAGAGAATACTCATTTGCGTTGCCTGGCCTTATGCCAATGGCTCGTTGCACCTGGGCCAGATTGCCGGGGCGTATCTGCCCCCGGACATCTTTGCCCGGTACCACCGTACCAAAGGGAATGAAGTGGTCATGGTCTCCGGGGCTGACAGCCATGGCACACCAACGACCATCAAAGCGGAACAGGAAGGAAAAACCCCGGAAGAGATAGTAACCTATTATCAGAAGGAATTCCTTGACTGCTGGCAGAGGTTCGGTATTTCTTTTGACCTGTTTACCACCACCACTACGGAGAACCATACCGAAGTGGCCCAGGATGTTTTCCTGAAACTCCTCGAACAGGGCTACCTGTACAAGGACACCGTATCCCAGGCCTACTGCCCAAGCTGCGGACGCTCCCTGCCTGACCGCTATATTGAGGGTACGTGCCCGCACTGCCAGTCGCCTAACGCCCGCGGCGACCAGTGTGAAGCCTGCGGCAAGCTGCTGGACGCCCCGGACCTCATTGACGCGCGTTGCCGCATCTGTGGCACTGCCCCCGTCTACCGGGATTCGGAGCAGTTCTACATTAAGTTACCCTACTTCAGGGACAGACTGCTGGACTGGGTCCGGCAGCAGACCCACTGGCGGCAGAATGTTCTGAACTTCACCACGCACTTCCTGGAAGACGGACTGATAGACCGGGCCATTACGCGTGACATAGAGTGGGGAGTACCGGTACCGGTAGAGGGGTTCGAGGGTAAGCGCATCTACGTGTGGTTCGAGGCTGTTATCGGTTACCTCTCGGCTACGAAAGAGTGGGCCGGGCTGCAGGGCGACCCGGAGAAATGGCGCCGCTTCTGGCAGGATGAAACGACGAAGAGCTACTACTTCATCGGTAAGGACAACATAGTCTTCCACACCATAATCTGGCCGGCGATGCTGATGGCATACGGTGGCCTCAACCTCCCCTATGACGTCCCTGCCAACGAGTTCCTCACCTTCGAGGGCGGGAAGTTCTCCACCAGCCGGAACTGGGCCGTCTGGCTGCCGGACTATCTGTCGCGGTACGACCCCGACCCGCTGCGCTACATGCTGTCCATCAACATGCCGGAGACATCGGATACCGATTTCTCCTGGCGGGAGTTCGTCCGCCGCAATAATGACGAACTGGTGGCCACCTACGGGAACCTGGTCCACCGGGTGCTCACCATCACGTATCGTAATTTCAATGGCTGCGTGCCGACTCCCGGCACACCGGATGAGCGGAGCCAGCAACTCATTGACAGAGCAAAGGACACGCTTGACGAGGTGGACAGCCTGCTCTACGGGTGCCATTTCAAGGAGGCAATCAGGGTCGCCATGGCCCTGGCCCACGAGGCAAACCGCTACCTGGACGAGAAGGCCCCGTGGAAGGCCGTCAAGGAGGACCGGCAAGCCGCCGCGGACTCACTGTACGTGGCCCTCTGCGTGCTCTCGTACCTGAGGACGATGCTGTACCCATTCCTGCCATTCAGCTCTCAGAAGCTGCACGAGATGCTGGGGTTCGAGGGCAGAGTGGAGGAGTACGGCTGGAAACCAGGCATACCGGAGCCGGGGCAGAAGCTGCTATCGCCCGAGCCGCTCTTTTCCAAGCTGGATGAGAAGGTTGTGGAAGAAGAGACCAGCCGATTAGGTACGGAACAGTAGCAGGGACCCGGCAGCCCGTCCACAGCAAAGGGGGGAATCTTGGAGCTAGATGAAATTTGCAGACCGGTTAGTGAAGACCTTGCCGAGGCCGAGGCGAGACTGAAAGCGGCCGGTGAGGTCGATTCTCCCGGTCTGTCCGAACTCCTGGACTACGGTCTGAAAGGCGGTGGCAAGAGGATTCGCCCAATCCTTGTCCTGCTGTCCGGTCGGCTCTTTGACGGCTCCAGTGACCACCTTATGCCGATGGCAATGGCGGTGGAGTTGACCCACCTGGCCACTCTGGTGCACGATGACACAATCGACAACTCCTCGGTACGCTGGGGCAGGCCCACCATCAACACCCTGTGGGGTGTGGGGCAAGCGGTGCTGCTCGGTGACTACCTATTCGCCCGTGGCGGAGAGCTCACGGCATCCACAGAAAACATCCGTGTCATCAAGCTCCTTTCAAGGACCCTGATGATAATAACGGGCGGCGAGGTAGCCCAGGCCCGTAGTGCCTTTAACCTGGAGCAGACGCGGGAACACTATTTTCACAGGATTTCCGGCAAGACGGCCTCGCTGTTCGTTCTGGCCACGGAGTCCGGGGTAGCCCTGGCCGGAGCACCGGAGGAATCCATCCAGATTCTCCAGGAGTACGGTAAAAACCTGGGTATTGCCTTCCAGATTGTAGATGATATCCTGGACTTCATTAGCAGTGAAGAGGAGGTGGGCAAGCCGGTGGGGTCTGACCTGACCCAGGGCACCCTTACCCTCCCGGGAATGCTCCTGCTGGAACAACACCCGGAAGATAACCCGATAAAGAAACTGTTCCAGGAGCGGGGTGGTGTGGAATATATCGCGCGGGCAATAGACCTTGTGCGTAACTCGTCGATAATTGACCAGTGCTTCGACATTGCCACCGAGTACCGCAACCGGGCCTGCCGTCGACTCGACCAATTACCGGATAACGAGTTCCGGCAATCACTGTACGGTCTGGCCGACTTCATCATCACCCGGCGGAAATAATCGCTGCCGGGTCCCTGATCCGTCGATTCTTCAGGGGAGACCTTGCCTGTCATTGCGAGGAGCCGCAGGCGGCGCTCGCTTCGGCCTGCTAGCAAAGCGAGCAGGCCTAGTCCGGTGTGGCCGGTGACTGCTCGGGGAAGATGGGGCCCAGTACGGGGGTCTTCCTCGCCCTGGGCTTACGTTTGGGTTTGGGTGCAGCCTCAGCCGGTGTCGCGCTCGCCGGCGCCGGGGTCCCCGGTAGGAGTTGCCGCTCTTCATCGGTGAATAGAGCATCTATTTCATCGCCGTCCAGCGTTTCCTGTTCTAAAAGCTTCTTTGCAATCTTGGTCAGCATCGCTTTGTTATCGGTGAGGATGCGCCTGGCGACTTCATAACTGTCACTGATAAGCTTATTAATCTCACGGTCAATCTCCAGGGCAAACTTTTCGCTGTAGTCCTTCTGCTCGGAGATTTCCCGTCCCAGGAAGACCATCTCCTGCTTGTCACCGAACGTGCGCGGCCCCAGCTTGTCACTCATACCGAATTCGACAACCATCTTGCGGGCCCAATCAGTGGCCTGCTTGATATCACTATGCGGTCCCGTTGTCCGTTCGTTGAAGATAAGCTCCTCGGCCGCATGACCGGCAAGCAGCATCGCCAGCCTAGCCTTGAGCTGGGACCGGGTGTACATACTGCGGTCCTCCTCCAGAAACCGGGTATAACCGCCAGCCATGCCACGCGGCATTATGGTTACCTTCCGCACCGGGTCGACATCGGGGAGTATCTTGGACGCAAGGGCATGACCTGCTTCGTGGTAAGCGGTTATCTCTTTCTCCCTGGGGCTGATTCGCCGGCTTTTCCGTTCCGGGCCGGCAATCACGCGGTCGACAGACTCCTCAAACTCGGGGAGCTCGATTGTCTTCTTGTCTCGCCGGGCGGCGAGAATAGCGGCTTCGTTGACCAGGTTGGCCAGGTCGGCACCACTGAAACCTGCGGTCTGCCTCGCCAGCACCTCGATATCGAGAGATTCCGGCAGCGGCTTCCCCTTGAGATGGACCTTGAGGATGGCTGTCCGTCCAACAATGTCAGGACGGTCAAGGATAACCCGCCGGTCAAACCGGCCGGGCCTCAGCAGGGCGGGGTCGAGAATGTCAGGTCGATTGGTTGCCGCCAGGATGATTACACTGGTATTGGTGTCAAACCCATCCATCTCGGTCAGAATCTGGTTCAGGGTCTGCTCTCGCTCATCGTGGCTACCGCCAAGTCCGGCCCCGCGGTGGCGCCCGACGGCGTCGATTTCGTCAATAAAGATGATGCAGGGGGTGTTCTTCTTGGCCTGGTCAAAGAGGTCGCGTACCCGGGAGGCACCGACACCGACAAACATCTCAACAAATTCGCTACCGCTTATGGAGAAGAAGGGCACCGAAGCTTCACCGGCCACCGCCCGAGCGAGCAGCGTCTTGCCGGTTCCCGGCGGGCCGACCAATAGCACACCCTTGGGGATGCGCGCCCCCAACTCCTGGAACTTCTCACGCGACTTGAGGAAGTCGACCACCTCGGTGAGTTCCTGCTTGGCCTCGTCAACACCGGCAACATCGTCGAAGGTCACCGTGGATTTATTCTCCGGGAACAGCCGGGCCCGGCTGCGTCCGAAACTCATTGCCTGGTTATTAGCGCCACGGGCGCGGAAGAACAGGAAGAATATCAGACCGCCGAACAGTACGAGAGGGAGGAAGCCAATCAGCATATTGGCCCAGTTGAAACCGCCGGGTACAATCTCCACCTCCACACCGTCAAGAACGAGAGTATCGATATCGAATATACTGGCCTCACCCTTGTAGCTCTTCTGCTCCTGACCATCCCGGGTAGTGACGGTCAGCCATTCACCCTCGACAACCAGCTTCTCTACCTGACCACTCTGCGACTTCTCTATAACGTCACTCAGCGGGATTTCCTGTGGGTTCTGTTGCGGTCCACGGAAAGCAAAGGTAATCAGCGATATCCCACCAATCAGGATTACCAGGTACAGGAGACCGATACGGCGCCATCTTGGTTTCATCCGTCACCTCAATAGCTAGCACAACCGGTGCTAACCCAGATAGACTCATTATACCAGAATAACGTCAAGCGGGGAAGTCCGTGTACTGTCACGGCAATTCTACGTTCCCCTACGGCCCCGGGGCCTTTCAAGCGGAGACAGCCCGCAGCAGCAGATATCAGGCCGCTTTCTCAAG
>DAOUVG010000275.1 GCA_030667735.1 Dehalococcoidales bacterium | reverse complement strand
GTGGTTGGCGTTGCGTATTTGTTTATAAGGGAGTTGGTGCGGAAGTGCGGTTTGGTCTTGTACAGACTCAGGACAGGTACCCGGTAAAAGGTTTTACGTACATAAATAAGGAGTCATTATATGAAACAATATAAATGGTTGAGTAAAAAACTAATCAGTGGCGCGCTGGTCATTGTTATGCTGGCAGTGACGGCTTCCGTTGGATTGGGTACCAGTCCGCTGGTGGCTGCCAGTAATCCTCCCCCCGATACAGAATGGGATAGCACCTTCGGCGGCAGTGAAAGCGATGCTGCCAAATCTGTCCAGCAGACGGCTGATGGCGGTTACATCATGGCCGGTGTTACCTCGTCCTACGGTGCCGGCGAGGCGGATTTCTACCTGGTAAAGGCCGACGCCTCGGGGAACATGACGTGGGAGCAGACATTCGGCGGCACTGGAAGCGATTGGGCCCAATCTGTCCAGCAGACGACGGACGGCGGCTACATCGTTACCGGCACAACGAGGTCCTACGGTGCGGGAGGTACTGATTTCTACCTGGTCAAGGCCGACGCCTCGGGGAACATGGAATGGCAGCAGACCTTTGGTGGCAGTGGAAGCGATAATGCTTTTTCTGTCCAGCAGACCGCGGATGGCGGCTATATCATGCTTGGTGAAACGAGGTCCTACGGTGCAGGAGACTATGATTTCTACCTGGTCAAGGCCGATGCCTCGGGGAACATGGAATGGCAGCAGACATTCGGTGGCAGTGACGGTGATTACGCCAAATCTGTCCAGCAGACGGCGGATGGCGGCTACATCATGACCGGCTATACAACATCCTACGCTACTGTTAACGCGGATTTATACCTGGTCAAGGCCGATGCCTCGGGGAACATGACGTGGGAGCAGACATTCAGTGCAAACGATGACAATCTGGGCTATTCTGTCCAGCAGACCACGGATGGCGGCTATATCATCGGCGGTCAGACAGCTAATTACAGTGTGGACTGGTTTGGCGTCTACCTGGTCAAGACCGATGCCTCGGGGAATATGGAGTGGGATAGTACCTTCGGCAACAGTGATTACGATGATGCCTTTTCTGTCGATCAGACGGCGGATGGCGGCTACGTCATTGCCGGTGTTACCTGGTCCTACGGTGCTGGCGAGGGGGATTTCTATCTCATAAAGACTGATGCCTCGGGGAACATGGAGTGGCAGAAAACCATGGGTGGCATTGACGACGAGTATGCCTGGGCTGTTGAGCAGACCACGGATGACGGCTATATCGTCGCCGGTGAGACAGAGTCCTACGGTGCTGGTGAAGGAGATTTTTATCTGGTGAAGGTAAGCCCGTGGATTAATACGCCGGTTGGGTCCAACGTGACCGTCAGCCTGGAGAGTGGAAGCGTGACCTTCCCGGATGTTCAGGAAAGTGGAACCACCACCATGACCACATCAACGGAGAACCCGGTCGACCCGACGCCGTCTGACTTCTATGTCATCGAGGGCAACTTCATCGAAATCACCACTACGGCCAACTACAGCGGCCTTATCACGGTGGGCGTCAGCTATGACGAGTCACAGGTGGGTGACGAGGAGAGCCTCCGACTGTTTCACTGGAATGGCGCGGAGTGGGAGGACGCCACGACGTCGGTAGACACGGTCGAGAATATCCTGTACGGTCAGGTGACCAGCCTGTCGCCATTCTTCATTGGCGAGCCGTCGCCGGTGGCTGATGCCGGGGGTCCTTATCTTGTGGAGGCAGGTTACAGTATTGACCTGGATGGGAGTGCTTCGTATCACCTGGACGGGACCATAGAGAGCTATGACTGGAGTTTTGGGGATAACGCCACCGGCACCGGTGTTTTGGTGCTGCACACCTATACTGAAGTCGGCATATATGACGTGGACCTGACCGTTACTGATAGCAGAGGTGTACAATCCAGCGATACCACACTGGTTGTGGTCTACGACCCTGAAGCCGGCTCTGCTACCGGGGGAGGCTGGTTCTGGTCAGGTCAGGGCAACCTCAAGAACAACCCTGAATCGGAGGGGAAGGCTACCTTCGGTTTCGTTGTCAAATATAAGCACGACGTAGCCGATGGCAACCTGGAGTTCCAATATCACGTCGGTGATATCAACCTGAAGAGTAGAGACATCACCTGGCTGATGGTCAGCAGCCCCAACGCTATTTTCCAGGGCGAAGGTACCATCAACGGCGATGGCCTCTATACCTTCAGAGTGCTGGCCATGGATGGCGCTCAGGCGGGAGGCCAGCCGGATGAGTTCAACATCCGGATATGGGAAGGCACAGATACCGAAGCCGACCCCATTTACAAGGCAATCCATGCCGAGCTTGGCGGCGGGAATATCATTATTCACGATAATTAGTGCCTGCCTTGGCCGGCAGAGGTAGCTAAAATGAGCGAAAGGGGCTTCTAAGGGGGCCCCTTTCGCTTGATATGGCTGGCGGAAGATTTGGGTGGCTCAATTAAGTTGAAATAACTTTCTCGGCCTTGAGCAGAATATCTGTTATGTCGGACATATTGGATACCTGGCCGACCGCTATCCTGTCGGTCAATTGTAAGTGGGACAGGCATGTCCCGCAGGCAAGAATAGTTACACCCTGACTCTCAAGCTGTTTTATCTCTTCCAGTGATAGTGAACCTTCAGTAACCAGTTTGACACCGTTGTTCATGAAGATAACGGTCTTGGGTTTTACTTTACGCCCACCTAATTCATGAAGGAATCTTAGCATCAGGAGGCTGCCGAGCTCCTGGTTCTCACCTCTACCCATCACCTCCGAGCCAATGAAAAGCACTGAATCTGAGAATTGCTCTTTTTCCCTGGGCATCTTATATTGCTCCTTTGTATGATTAGTGCTGGCTTAAGAGTCAACCCGAGTCTAGGCAGTTTGTATCCGTAGACTTGCGTTTAAAACTGGCGCGCCTAGAGGGATTCGAACCCACGACCCTCGGTT
>DAOUVG010000237.1 GCA_030667735.1 Dehalococcoidales bacterium | reverse complement strand
TAGGCGAGATAGCACCCCTTTTCGGGGACCGAATCTTGCTCTTCTTCGCCTCCAGATACCTACGGAGGACATTAAACTAACATCTCAGCGTAGTCGTGACCCAAGCTCCTAGTGTAGCGTTTCGTAAATATCGTTATTTTGTATGACGATGCTGATCCCAAACCCTTAATAAGGACGGCTCGACTGGAACCTACTTTCGAAGTTTCGGCAAACTAACGTACCGTTAGAAGCACTACACTAGCTGAATCGCTCCAGTTCCTGCCGCAATCTCTCCAGCCTGTCATTTCTGTCCGCAAGCCGGATGCGCTCTCTATCGACGACTGCGGCAGGTGCCTTGCTTAGAAATGCCTGGTCCTTCAACCTGGCTTCCAGTCGGGCAACATCTGCCGCGACCTCTGCTATCTCCTTGCCGAGGCGCTCCCGCTCCGCGACCATGTCCACCATGCTCTCCATCGGGATGACCACCTCGGTCTCCTTCAGCACCAGAACGATATCGTTGTCGCTGGCTTGCTCCGGCTGACGGCTATCGTGGAAGGTCACCGGCCTGGCTCTGGCCAGGGTCTCGATAGCCGCTGCATGCTCCCGGATAGACCCGGTCAGCTCACCGCCAAAGACCTGTGCTTCAATCCACCGTGCCGGTTCTACCTTATGCTGTGCGCGGACATTGCGGATGGCGCGCACTATCTCCACCACGGATTCCATGACGGGCTCTGCCTCGGCATCGAAAGTAGTCGTATCAGCCTGCGGATAATGCGCCACCACTATCGATTCCGTGGGTTGCCAGTCGGTGGGCAGGCGTTGTCCCAGGTGCTGCCAGAGCTCCTCGGTGATGAAGGGCATGTAGGGGTGCAGCAGGCGGAGCGATGTCTCCAGCACGTTCACCAGTACGGGTATCGGGGAGGGAGACGTACCGGCTTCGGGATTAAGGCGTATCTTGGCTATCTCGATATACCAGTCACAGAACTCACCCCACAGGAAATCGTGCATCTGCCTCAGGGCTTCGCCAAGCTGGAAGTCATCAAGGAGACCGGTGACACTGGACACGGTACGGTTCAACCGACTGAGAATCCAGCGGTCTTCACGGGGAAGATGGTCTCGGTCGATGGTGAGGTCGCCCCCTGCGGACTCGATGCTCCTGACCACGAACCGGGTGGCGTTCCAGAGCTTATTAGCGAAATTGCGGCCGGCTTCCAGCTTCTCCTGTCCCAGCTTGATGTCATTTCCGGGGGATGTGCCGGTCATGATGGCAAAGCGCAGGGCGTCGGCTCCGTATTCATCGACCGTGTCAATCGGGTTAATCTTGTGCCCCATGACCTTGCTCAGCTTGGCACCCTTCTCGTCGCGGAGCATCCCGTGCAGGTAGACGGTGTGGAAGGGAATGTCGCCCATGTCCTCCAGCCCCATCACAATCATCCGTGCAACCCAGAAGGGGAGTATGTCATAGCCGGTCTCCATCACCGAGGTCGGGTAGAAGTAACGCAGGTCCCTGGTGTCATCCGGCCAGCCGAGTGTAGAATGAGGCCACAGCGCGGAACTGAACCAGGTGTCCAGCACGTCCGGGTCCTGGACGAGGCTCTGGCTTTCGCACCGAGGACATGCCTCCGGCTCGTCCACCGCGACTATGCTGGTGGTGCCGAGGTCGACGTAGCCCGACTCTACGCTATCCGCTATCTCCTGGCGACCGAGGCCCGCGCTTTCCAATGCCGAGTAGTCGTGGATAGTCTCCGCCAGGCCGTGCTTTTTCAGGACTGCATCGGTAAGTCTGAGGTGAATCCTGTGGCCATCGCACTTCCCGCAGTACCAGACCGGGATTCTGTGTCCCCACCAGAGCTGGCGGCTGATACACCAGTCGCGGATGTTCTCCATCCAGTTCAGGTAGACCTTGACGAAGCGTTCCGGGAGGATTCTGATACGGCCGTCCACCACGGCGTCTATCGCCGGTCCGGCCAGCGGCTTCATGCTGACGAACCACTGCTTGCTTGCCAGCGGCTCGATGACCGTCTGGCACCTGAAGCAGTGCCCCACCGAGTGGGAGTAGGGCTCTATTTTCACGAGCGAGCCGTCTTTCTCCAGGTCGGCTACTATCGCTTCACGGCAGGCAAATCGGTCCATGCCTTCATAAGGACCGGCGTTCTCGTTCATGGTGGCATCGCCATTCAGTATATTCACCAGGGGCAGGTTGTGGCGCTGGGCCACCTCGAAGTCCACGGGGTCGTGCTGTGGGGTTATCTTGACGGCACCGGTACCGAATGCGGGGTCGACTGCACTGTCGGCGATGATTGGAATCTCGCGTTTGACGGCGGGCAGGATGACACGCTTGCCCACCATGTCCTTGAACCGCTCATCGTCGGGGTTCACGGCTACGGCGGTATCACCGAGGATGGTCTCCGGTCGTGTCGTGGCCACAGTGACGTAGCCGCTGCCATCCGCGAGAGGATAGCGGACGTACCACAGGTGCCCGTTCAGGTCCTTGTGCTCCACTTCGAGGTCGGAGATGGCGGTGGCGCAACGCGGGCACCAGTTGATGATGCGCTCTCCCTTGTAGATAAGGCCTTTCTCGTAGAGACGGACGAAGGCGGTGCGTACTGCCCGTGAGGGCCCTTCTTCCAGGGTGTACCTCTCCCGACTCCAGTCGCACGAAGAGCCCAGCCGCTGCTCCTGCTCGGTTATGGTCTTACGGCACTGGTCGGCCCATCGGTGCATCCTCTCGAGGAACTTCTCACGGCCGATATCGTACCGGGTAAGGCCTTCTTCAGCCAGCATCCGCTCCACGACCACCTGGGCACCGATACCGGAGTGGTCGATACCGGGCAGCCACAGCGCGGAATCACCCTTCATCCGGTGCCAGCGGGTGAGGATATCCTCCGGGGTCAGGAAGCAGACGTGCCCCATGTGCAGGTCGCCGGTGACATTGGGCAATGGCATCATGATGGTAAAGGGCTTCTTGTCGGGGTCTATCTCGGCCCGGAAATAGTCCTTCTCCAGCCAGAACCTGAACCACTTCGGTTCCGCTCTGGCGGCTTCGTAGGCTTTGGGCATCTCCGGTTCGATTTGTGGTACCTGTGTCATGCTTGTTTCTCCGAGGTTTTTCTTGTCCGGGCCAATATCATCCCCTGTATCCTTTTCTCCCTCTGGCCTCATGCGGGAAAGCCTTCCTCATATTGACCTGTCTTCAAAATGTGTCTCTGGCGAGTGCTGCGCAAGCTTATCTGACTTTCTTGGTGATGAGTCGCCACTCGTCTATGACGAGCCGTCACTCACCGATAACAAATGAGTTTATGACGTGGTCAAAGATATCAC
>DAOUVG010000150.1 GCA_030667735.1 Dehalococcoidales bacterium | reverse complement strand
CTGGACGCCCTTTTTCATCACCCTGTTAGACTCGATCCAGGATACGTGTCTGCCCCCTGTATTCCAGCCTGCGCTGGAATGACATCAACATCCATCATACGTAAAGATATATACGAGACACTACACTAGAGGCCGGTTATCAGACGTGCCAGTTCGCGCCGATGATGCGCCGGATCGCCCAGATAGTGGTACAGGGCACGGGATGCCCGTGTGTGGAAACTCGCCGGGTGGTCCATAGAGTAGCTCACGCCACTGAAGACCCGATGGGCAAGGGTACAGATTTCCCAGTAGGCTTCGCCGGTAACAGCTCCGGCCATGTGTACGCTTTCAGCGGCCTGTCTACCCGTATCCAGCTTCCATAGACTTTCGTAGGTAGTCCATCGGGCAGCATCACGCTGGTTGACCATCTCGATAATCATGTCCTGCACCCGCTGAAATCTTCCGATGGCCTGGCCAAACTGCACCCTGGTGCGACTGTATTCCAGCGTCATTTCGGAGACCGCCTGACAGCCGCCTACCTTATATGCGCAGAGGACGGGTATCGACCGGGCGATAGCACGTTCCAGCGCCGGCCAGGCATCATTACCCTCGCCCAGTCGGTCCGATACCGGGACTCTTACCGAATCCAGCTTCACCTCGAATGCCCGGCCAGCAAAATACCCGGGCAGACGTCTTATCGAGACCCCGTTTGATACACTGTTGACCAGAAACAGCCCGATGCCACTGTTGGTACGGGCAACCACGATGATGTGGCTTGCTGCCTGAGCATCAAGTGTATATAGCTTCACGCCATCAAGCACGTAGTCGCCATTCCGGCTTGTGGCGGTAGTCTGCACAGCCTCGGGATTCCAGCTATACTGCGGCTCAGTGAAGGCCAGTGTCACTATCTCCTCACCCCGGCTAATCGCAGGCAGCATACGATGTTTCTGCTCCTCGGTACCGGCTTCGAGAATCGCCAGGCTACCCAGTATACTCGAAGAGAAGAGTGGTCCGGGTAGTGGGCCTGTGCCCAGCGCTTCAAAGAGGACTGCGGCACCAGTCAGCGAGCTCCCTGCACCACCATATACCTCAGGGATGATAATGCCCGGCCACCCCATGCCAACCATCGTCTGCCACACCTCATCGGTACAGCCTGTACCGGTCTCCTGAAGGGCCTGTACGACTTCCTTGGGGGCATCCCGGCGCATGAAGTCCAGGGCCGTCTTCTTTAGCATCTCCTCGCTTTCGGAAAGACCAAGGTCCAATCTCATATCATACTCCTGTGCATAAAGTAGTGCTTCCGATTTATGACCGCCCGCCGGGTTGACGTCCGATGGCAAGGGCACGGGAAACGATTATCTTCTGCGCTTCGGGTGTGCCTGCCGGAGCGAAACACAGACCGGCGCGCTGCATGACCTCAAACAGGTCTTCTTCGAGTCCCCATTCAGTGCCCTCCGTGAAAGTGCAGGGACCGAGGACTCTGGCGATATCGGTAATCATCTGCCCACCGAACATCTTGGTATACAGACCCAGTTGCGGGCCAGCATAGGGGGCACGTATCCCACTGCCGGACAGCCATGAGTTACGCAGGCCCCATAGCCTCTGAATCTCACTTCCAATATAAACGTTTACCACGTTTTCCAGCAGTTGCGGGTTTTCTTCCAGACGTTTCACAATCTCCAGATTGTTCCGGCACTGTTCAAGGAAGCGTGTTACGATGTAGTTCTCCGGCGGCACACCAACCTGGCCACCGCCATGCTCGACGTCCAGGGTAGCCGTGGTTACCCTCCATCCGTCCCTTTCCCCGCCAATCAAATACCGCTCGTGGACTTTAGCATCATCAAAGAAGACCTGGTGCTTGATTGCCGGTGCCTGGTCAACAGTGGTGCCGCTGACCTGTGACAAGGTGCCGGAAACAAAGAGGGGCAGCGGCGTGATGGAAACGCCCTCAAGGTTACCCGGGGCAAGAAACATAGCAAGGTTATCGTGTCGTGGTGCTTCGCGGTCGCTACGGGTCAGCAGCAACAATTGGTCCGGCGGAGAGTACAGCCCACCAACAAATATCTTGCTTCCATTGATAATAAAGTACTCTCCCTCTTTTTCGTGGCGCAGGGCATTGGTCTGCTGGTTAGCCTCATCCGTGCCGGCTTCCGGTTCAGTGAAGAGTTGCCAGGTAGTTACCTCACCCCGGAAAATGGGTGGTAAAAAGCGCTCTTTCTGCTCATCAGTACCGAGTGACAGAATCGGTCCCACCGCTAACCGGGCTGAATCGTAAAACGGAGGATAGCCAATCTCCGCATTCTCGAACTCCTGGTTAAGGACAAATCGGTGCTCGGCATCCAGGCCACCACCACCGTATTGCCTGGAGAACCCAGCGTAGAGCCATCCTTTCCTGCCAAGTCGCCGCCCGAGCTCGCGCCGCAGTTGCCACTGTTCATAAGTCTTCTTTATCGGGTCTCTCAGGTTCACCAGACCGGCGGGAACGTTCTCCTTTATCCACTCACGTACCTCTCCGGCGAAGTCTTCCTGCCCTTCACTGTATTCCAGGGAGAAATCCATTATCTGCACCTCCGCAACCGTTCATTGATAGAATCGGACTCTTGCCTCCGTATTCTATTCTCACTGGCCCCACAATTCAAGCATATTTACTGGTCTAATAGATACACAGTACTTTCTATCCATACCGGCCGTCATTGCGAGCGTGCCTGTTGGCTTTGCCAGCAGGGCGGAGCAATCTCAGATTCTTCGCTGTCGCCCAGAATGACAACGGGGTCAGATTGCTTCGTCGCTGGTGCTCCTCGCAATGACAACCTTCGCGGGATTATATTGCCGGAGACCGGGGAAAATAGTGCTGCCCGGTCGGGGCTGTTTCTGAAACAGTACTCCTCCGGGCAGTATTATCCGTCAATGCTGCCGATATGGCTATCGGCAGCAGTCGCTTCGTCTATGTTATCGACCTGTAGTCTTTGTCTTTCCTGCTGTCAGTTGCCCGATACCATCTGACATATTGCGCCTTAGCTTGGCGCGCACCCGTGCCATGAGTTCAACCCGGTCAAATGGTTTGGTCATAAAATCGTCGGCGCCTCCGGCCAGGGCACGCTCCACACAGGCGGGTTCATCTATAGCCGTGAGCATGATAACCGGTATGCTGGACTGCTCCCTGATAACCTTAAGAACGCTAAAACCATCAAGCCCCGGCATCCCGATATCCAGAATAGCCATGTCCGGGTTGCTACCTTCAAACGCCTGCAATGCCTTTACGCCGTTGCTGGCCGTGACTACATCATATCCTTCCAGGCCAAGGCTTATCTTGAGCAGCCGGAGCAATGGTTCCTCATCATCCGCCACCAGGATTAGTGGGCACTCTCTCATCACAACGAGCCTCCTTCCCTCGGTATCCGTGTTAATACTGCCCTTCTAGTTGAATACAAGACGCCGCTCCGTTACACCTTGAAGTGGAACCAGAGTCAACCAGTAGGTTTCATCCATGGAACTAACAGGCTTTTCGGTCTCTGCCGGATTGCACTCGGCATCATAGGGGACCATCGTGTCGAAGAGGGTCATCCTGGACGTGGTCCAGTCATGGTGAGACTCCCGGAAGAGCTTCATGTTTTTATTGTGCTCCGCAAAGTATTCCTTATCCCCATCTTCATGGTCACTGAAGCTATCGTCCCGGGTGTTGTCATCGATTGCCATCCCTTCTTATGCCTCCTGCCAGTACTAATCAGTCCCATCCGGTGTTGAAAACTGGTGAGAGCCGCAGGGATTATTTGCTGCCTTTGCTGTCTATTTCCAGTTTCCTCCACCATTTCCAGAGTAAGTCTGTAGCACGAAACAAGGGCTAAATATCGGGTAGCAATTCCTAAATATTAGCTAAATCTTCCCCCTGATAATTGAAAAAGGCACCCATTTCGGGTGCCTTTTTCATATAATTGTACCTGTTACGGTACCTGTTCAGGCGGTGTAAAACGCCAGGTCAAATGCGATATAGAGTTGCCATTAGTGAAGTATGGCGGCTAGTGAGTGTGGGTACCGTAGGCAAAGTGACTGCGTGCAAATTCGCGGGGATACTTGAACTCCTTAGCGGCAATCTGCACCATATCCTGCCCCAGTTCCCGGGCGGCTTTCATTGCCCCTGTCTTGCTGGTGATATCACCCCTGTTATTGACGTAGGCACCAACCCAGTTTCCTGCCAGCATGCGCTTAACGGCAAAGTAAAAGTAGAGGTCCTTCACCGCATCAATAATGCCGACACTACCGGCCACGACGATAACTCCGCCGACCTTGTTAGCCAGGCTTTTGCCTTTGCCAGGCGGCGCAAAGGTGCGGTCAATCATGGCCTTACACTGGGCGGCCATACCGTAGAAATATATCGGGGTGCCAAAGATGATACCGTCTGCTTCAGCCATCTTTTCGTAGACGGTCACCATATCGTCCTCGATGTGGCATTTGCCCGTCTTGTGGCAAGAACCACAGCCGTCACAAGGCTTTATCTCTTTACCTGCCAGGCTGAATAGCTCCGCCTCGGCGCCTTCGGCACGTGCCCCCTCAAGCGCCTCCGCTATCAGTATATCCGTATTGCCGGATGTTCGCGGGCTGCATGAAATACCCAGTATCTTCACTCGCTCTATTTCTCCATTTCCTTATTTATTTCGCAGGGTGACAGCACAATACACTCAGGGCACAAACTGATACCGGAGTCGACGGCACAGTGGGCAATTACGGCCCTAGCAGGGTGATGAAAAACTCTTTCGACCAACCCCCTGACCCCCTTCCTGGCCAGGAAGGGGGAAAATGTTATATCTGGGGGACACCCCCAGACCCCTGCCATAAGG
>DAOUVG010000043.1 GCA_030667735.1 Dehalococcoidales bacterium | reverse complement strand
GCATCGTTTCGAAGCCCATCGGCCCGTGTTCACCGTCCAGCAGGAGCCAGTCGAAGCCGACTATTGAAAGGCGCTCGGTGATATCCGGGTGCCCGATACCGACGAATGTTCCTATCGCCGATTCCCCCTTTTGCAGCTTCTCTTTGACCGGATTACGCATTGTTCAGTCTCCTTATGAAAATAGCAACTCCTGCCCGCTCCCGGCGGACAGGAGATTTGTACACAACCCTGTCCTAGAGGTCATACTCCATGCCCACTTCCTCAGCCAGCAGCTTCAGGTCGTCAATGACCTTCGGGTCAAGCGGAATGCCGTTGGCCTGCCGCTCCTCTGCAATTTCTGCCTCATACGGACCGGGAAGGGTTATCTTGTCCACGCCCGGTATCCTGGGCAGGGCTTCCAGTGCGTTAATGAAGGCATCCACACTTTTCTTAAAGTCCTCGATGGGAGTGAAGCTGTCAATGCGTAGTGCCCCGAAGAAGTGGTCGGAGTAGTTCCCCCTCGCTTCCGGAGTGGTTTCCTTGTTGAGGCTCGCTACTGACCCGGAAAGAGGCCCACTGAGGAGATCAACCACCAGGCCGAGGCCGAACCCCTTGTAGACACCCATCTCCGGGCTACCTCCCAGAGGTAGCATGCCGCCGCCACCTCGAAACCGCTTTGTGGGGTCGGTGACCGGTTGGCCCTCACTGTCAATCACCCAGCCTTCGGGAATATCGGAGCCGGTGCGGATGGCAATCTCTATTTTACCACCGGCACACGTTGACGTCGCCATATCAAGTACAATGGGCGGCTTCTTCCCGGCAGGTACCGCCACTGCCAGCGGGTTGCTGCTGATTGCCGGAACACTGCTCCCCGGCGCTACCACGATAGGTACGTTGTTCGTCCCGGAAAAGCCAATCATATCGTGTTCCAGGGCCATCATCGCGTAGTAGGCCGCGGCGCCGTAGTGGGTGCTATTCCGTGCCGTAACGAAACTGGCACCGGTCTCCCTTGCCCGGCTTATCGCCTCATTCATTGCGTGATAGCCGACCACGAAGCCAAGCCCGTTGTCGCCATCCATGACCGCAGTTGAGGGTGCATTGCTGAAGGTTTGAAGCTTCGGGGTGACGTTTATCAGTCCCCGCCGTATCCGGTTGCCATAGAACATCCGCAGGTGGGCAACACCGTGGGACTCCACACCCCGCAGGTCGCAGGCGACCAGTATCCTGGCAGTTATCTCGGCATCTTCTTTCGGCACACCCAGTTTTACCAGCGCTTCTGTGGAAAATCTGGTTAGTTTCCCGGCGTCAATCCTCGGTCTTTCCTCGGACAATGGTCATTCCTCCTTTTTTCAGTGGTTGCCGTTGCTTGCTATCGTGCCGCCGTTCCCTGCCGACCACTCGCGATACGGTGTATAGTAGACTGCCACCTCTGCGAGGTCGGCTAGCAGATAGCCTATACTTTACATCATTGGAGACATACGGGCAACACCTCAGATGCAGGCGCGGGGGGCACAGTAAGAGTATAATCCCCCCCCTCTCTCCGAGACTGTCTCGTCGCCGAGATTCTGAGCGGCGGAGCCGCGAAGAATCTTAGAAGGGAGGTACGGTTGAGCCGCCATGTTTTCCGCAATGGCTGTGTGGTCGGGAGCATCCTTTGGCGGATAGGCTCGGTGGTGTGTTAGAATACGCATTACGCATGAGTTCGAAGGAGGGCCAGCAGACATGGTGAAATCAGGTAAGATTGTTAATTCTCCGCTCGGAGAGACCGAGGTTGATATCGGCGGTTCGGCAATTGGTGCTGTCAGACTCAATCCGGAGCTGGCCTACCATGCGATTCCGGCATTGCTCAAGGAGGTCATCGATGAAGGGAGCGAGAAGACCTGGGCAGAGATAGTATCTAGAATCGACTATATCTACTCCGGTCTGGGTCACGCCATGGAAGCCCTGGACAGCGATACCGGCTTCTCTGCCGAGGTGAAGGCAAGGGTAGAGCGGGGCCAGAAACTCTTTTTCAAACCGAATATTGTGACGCCCGGAACGATTGACCGTATGACACACGGTCCGGGTAATATCGGCGTTTGCACGCCATGGGAGTTTGTCGCTGCGCTGATGCGCTGGTTCCATGACAGGATGGGGATATCCTACCACCAGATGTCGATTGGTGAAGGTGGGTCTGTGGTATCGGTCACGGCCGGTGTGGAGACACGTCTCCTGGGTGGCAACGGTGTCGTGACGACTCAGGCCGTAATGGAGGGTAAGCACGGTGATGTCTACGGTGGGTGGGGCTTCTACTTTACCCGGAAGTACCTTGCGAGTAGCCATGACCCGAACCATACCGATGACCCGATGAGTGGCTATGAAGAAAGTCTGTCCGGCGTCTGCCTGCCGTCGGGGCAGGTCAGCGACAAGCTGCTGGTCTACGATATCAACAAGATTGATGATGACCGCTCAAATGGCCGCGAGGTCCCTGTGGCCAAAGGCATTAACTTCCAGGCAATCACGCTGCACAAGGTTCTCGTGGGCGCTAATCCGAATGACGAGCAGGACCGCAAGGACTGGCCGGGGTGTGTGCTGGTGAACGTGTCCAAACTCAAGATACACCAGGTGGAACTGATTACCAACGCGATTAAGAACCTGGGTGTCGGGCTCTACCCCATGGAGGCTAACGTGAGCACCGAACCGGGGAAAATCCGGTGGTTGTATGCTTCTCCGGACCGCCCGATGCCGCCACTCAAGACCCGGGTTCCCCACAACAGGTGGGTGGGTGAGAATGATGCAGAGACCGGGATGCCCCTCCGGGACAAGGACGGCAACTATATTATCAACAAGACCGGTGGTATGGAAGCGTCCATGGCAGATGTCATTGAGGCGGTCAAGGAGCAGGATATCATGATGCTCCACGTCGTTGATGCTATTGAGACGACCAACGTCTCGCATGCTCAGCCGGGTTTCACGCCGGTGCCGGAGGGTTTCATCTTCGCCGGCACTGACCCGGTCGCGGTGGATGTCCTGTCTGCCCGCTACCTCCACTCGATGCTCCCCGTTAACGAGGCGAGGGAGGTCCAGAAGGAGCACAACCTGCCTTCCGAGTTCATCCAGAGGGTGCCCCTCCCGTATTTGGACGGGCAGAATATCCTCACCGGTGAGGGGTATGACTCCCCGATATCCCGCTATCTGGCATTCCAGCACTGCGAAGAACGGGGACTGGGGCAACAGCAGTATCATGTCGTCGGGCGCGATGAGTGGCATGGAGGCGAACTGGCCTCACTCCAGGGTCGCATCGGGCGAGTTGACGCCGGCGTGTTCTCCGAACTGGTCACCGGCACGATGTACTGGGATATACTCAAACCCCTCTGGGACCTCCAAGCGATGTGCTTTGCCTACCTGGAGGCGAATGACAGCCTGACCGGTTCCAGCTACAGACAGACGATACTCGAAGCTCTCGATGAAAATGGTGATGGCGTAATCGATTACAGTGAGAAAGGTCGGGGGGCTGGTATTGGATTCATGACCTATGGTGCGCGTCTGATGGTAACGGACTTGAGCCCGCAGGATGCGCTGCGGATAAGGTTTCTCCTTGGCGCAGTACCAATCCGGTTCCTGAGCAAAGAGTGGAACACCGACGGGCACGACTTCGGCCAGCGTTTTCAGGCCGTTGGCGCACTGCTTCTGGCATGGCGGATGTCGCAGGTACCGGGGGAGAAACCGGACCCGTTCTTCCCGAAGATGACGTGGGGCAACGGTAAATGGCCCAGTCTGCAGTATGCGATACACAGGCTACTATGCACCCGGATATACGGCCCCATGTTCCCTGACCAGTTTGACACGATGATGTCGCCATACGGACACGCATTCCGGTATGCCGACCTGCAGTGGAATGGCAGCAAATATACCGGCAATATGATGCCAGCCTTTGGGGTTGGTGCTGCTGCCCTGGCAGACGATATAATCGGGAAATACCACGCGGACGTGGCCCGGGGGGGGGACCCGCTGCCCTTTATTCTCTACGTACCGCCCGGGTTGGGGAGTATCGAGAACGGGCTTATCCCTAATGTTGAGGAGACAGACGACCCCAATCTGGTATTTACGGCAAGCTTCAAGGGCGGCGAAGAGGCCTGGCAGAAGCTGGTGCTCTCCGAGATACCGTAGCAGGGGGCTGCACAAGGGGAGTCCCCCGGATATAGTGGGGTTGGTCGAAAGGGTTTTTCATCACCCTGCCAGTCACCGGCAGGCGCGGAGTGTGGTATTGGCGGTGGTCCTAACGCCGGAAAACGCCGCGTTCCTTTTTCCGGAAGAAGTACCCGGCAGCGAGTCCGAAGGCAAGACCACCAAGGTGGGCCTGCCAGGCGACCCCGGGAGAGATTATCAGCATCCCGACTACGACGACAATCCAGAGGTCTACAGGAATCATGAACCACAGGTACACCTTTAGTCGGGGTCTCATCACTGCCATCACGCCCATGACGGCATACAGTGCACCGGAGGCACCGACCACTGTTACGAAATCGGACCCCAAAACCAGAAAAGCAACATTAGCCAGCAATCCTCCTGCGAAATATACCAGGAGGAACTTGACTTCACCGACCAGTCCAAGAAGATAGGAACCGAAGAAATACAGCATGAGCATGTTTCCCAGTAAGTGCCACAGGCCGGCGTGGACAAACATATTGGTCATAATTGTCCACGGTTCATTAATTAGCTCTATTGGCGTGAGACCGAAAGTGGATATTATAAGGCTACGCTGTATCATAGTGGCGATATAGAACAGCAGATTTGCTGCCATAATGATCCATATCGGGGTCATATTTATGCCTGGTCCACGGAAACCGCTGTATCTAACTCTCACTCTCGACTAACCTCAAGTTCCTTTAGTTCATTATGACATATGGAGTGGTACGGCACCAATAGCTACAGAACAAAAAAGTGGAGGGCGCTACCAAAACGCCCTCCACTACATGTCACTCCAAGTCGAACCGGACTCACTCGCGGCTCTCGGCCGCACCAGGCATCTCTTTTACGAGAACGGCCTCTAATTTATTTCACCGAGCCGGGTTCGTTTCCAGTCCGCCCTGCTTCCGCAGGGCCTCAAGAATCAACCTGCCAAACTCCCAATACTGCATGAAGCCTCATAATGCACCTCCACAGTATAATTCAGGACCGGCCAGTCCAACCTTCTATACTCTACCATAATAGGGGGCTTTTGTCAATGTTTGCATCGTCCGGTCCGGTACATTCAGGATTCCCGGAAGGCGCTTTCTTAGACCTCATCACACGTTCTGAGTGTATGTGCGGACCTGCCGCTCCGACACGGACTGGAACGTTGATAGCACCACGCCGTAACCTTTCTGCAACCCTTGAAGAGAACTGTTAACCGTAGCTTAACATCGGGGCTGTATACTGTGATTAACAAAAGGATAAGGGAGGAGGAAATCAAATGAACTATCTGGTAAAGTCAGCCCGAGTGGTTACACGGATACTGGGCACAGTCATTGGAAACGATGTCGCCTCCCCGGTCGATATGGTACTCAAGCAGTACCCGTACCTCGGTACCTATCGGTAAATCCTGAAACCCGATAACGAAAGGCCTGTCGGACACCCGACAGGCCTTTTCTGTTTCTGTAAATTCCCCGATGCCAGAATCGACTGGCAGTAAAACACACTTCAGGATGTTTTTCCCATCTTCCCACCTCGTCATCTATGGTCAGACTGACGGTGAGTCTTGCTGGACCTGCTGCTCAAAGGCCTGCATGATGGCTGCCATCAATGGTGAAGCCTCCGGGTCATCCCCGGCCCACTGCCGTCCCCCGGTGAGGCCGCCATCGACAACCAGGGCATGGCCATTAACGAAGCTGGAGTCGTCACTGGCCAGCCACAGGGCTGCCTGAGCGATGTCCTCGGGGAGACCGGAGCGCTTGATAGGCTGCAGGTCGGCGAAGACGGGCTTCAAGGACTCCGCCATCCTGTCAGCATCCTTGGCGGAAAGGCCGATGCCCCTACCGAAAATGGAGGTAGCAATGCCTCCGGGACAGATGCAGTTCACCCGCACACCGCTGATGCCCAGTTCCATGGCAACCGTACGCGTGAGGTGGACTATGGCTGCCTTGCAGGTGCTATAAGGATGGGCACCGAAACCCGTCTGCAGGCCGGCAACGCTGGCAGTGCTGATGATGCTGCCCGAGCCCTGGCGCTTCATGACCGGGGCGGCATACTTGATTCCGAGGAAAACACTGCGCAGGAGCAGGTTGATTGTCGTGTCCCAGTCCTCTACCGGAATCTCCTCGATAAGGCCCGAGGCACCACCGGAACCGGCGTTATTGAATATGCAGTCCAGACGTCCCAATTTCTGTTCGGCGTGGTCCACAAGCATCCTGATGTCTTCTTCCCGGGTAACGTCGGCGTGGAGGAAGGTAGCGTTCGGCCCCACCTCCTTGACAACCCGTTGCGCCATAGCGTCTTCGATGTCTCCGAAGACCACTCGTGCCCCCTCCTGTATGAAGAGCCGCACCGTTGCCCGGCCGATTCCCAGTGCCCCACCGGTTATCACCGCTACCTTGCCATCAAGCTTACCCATTTCACTATCTCCTTATGTCCGTGTGTTGTCTGATTCTAGCAAGTACTACAGTGAGCGTCAAAGCTGGGGGGCTTTAAAATGGTAGCGCTTCAGGTTAAAAGGCGGCTGTGAAGGGGGTCTGGTCTCTTCGTGAAAGCCCATGCTTGTCCTGCTAAAACGGGTTGAGGGCCAACCGGCGGAGAAACAGGTCCGTACCGGTTAGCCCCCTCAGGGTTAGCCATCAGAGCCAGGACAGGTTCAGGTATCGTTATATCAGAATGTCACCACAGCAGTGGTTCCGCCTCGGCCAGTACACCCACCATCTCGTCGGCAACTTTCTCAGCGTCAGCGCCGTATTCCTGCAGCAGGCTTTCCTTGACCCAAATCGAGAAGAGGTAGCGCAGGCAGCGCCGGTCTTCTCTCTGCGCCAGCAGGAATTCGGAGTGTTCCCGGTTTATCACGATAGTACCGGCGTTCGGGTCATATAGGCTGCGGTAGTACGCCCGGTCGTCCGGCAGTGACCGCAGGGCAATGGCCGGGGCGCGATTGGGAGTACGAAGCACAGTCCTGGTAGACCCATTGCCGTTACCGGAGTGGGTTGTTAAAGCAGCTGCCGGTTCCCTTGATGGAGTTCGCCCCCTTTCGACGCCGGCAGCCGTTATCACGGTGAGATTGGCAAGCAGTCCCCGGTCGCGATAGCGCAGGAACTTGTCAATCAGCCTTCCCGCCTTGTTCAGGATGATGGTGAAACGCCGCTCCTGAGAGTCGGCACTGACTTCCTGGATGAGCTGCTGGATTCTTGGTTCGAGCTTGCGCAACTCGGTAACAAACGACCGGAAGACCTCGTCCTGTACCACCGCAGTCTTGTCCGCAGTACGCTTGAGACGGTCGCAACGAATATAACCCTCAAGTCGCTGGTCTATCCAGGGGACGGTCTTGAAGTCATTGAGGTCGCTGAGCGGACAGACCAGGGTACCGCCTCGACCGTAGAGGCTGATGTGGGCATCCGGCATCTCCCAGGGTAGAACGTAAAGCTCGGCGAAAGCGGAACTCGACCCATTTACAGGCAGACTGGAGGAAAGGACCTTCACGCCCCGAAAACGCTGGGAGTGTATCTGCTCGAAATCAGCCCCGTCAGAGATAGACAGGGCATACAGGTTTGCCCTCAGGTCGCTGGCGAACTGCTGTCCCAGTGAGTCCTTAATCCGTTCCCTGGATAGCTGGGCAGCGATATCGGGTATGATACCTTCGAGGTAAGCAACGGTTCCATGGTGAGTGTGCTCGTGGTCAGGGCAGTGTTCGATTATTTCGGCGCGACCGGCCTTCAACCAGGGACGTTTCAGTACCAGGCAGCTTGACGGCTTTCCCTCCTCCGCGCTGGAGGCCAGGTGCAGTTCTTCGGTAATCAGGGCGAAAGCCAGCAGGCCGATACCCTGTTCGCCTCTCAGGGCAAGGCTGATTTTCTCAGAGTCACCAATCCGGCGAAGGACCTGTTTCATCTTCTCTGGCGTCATCCCGACCCCGTTGTCTCTGATAATAATTCGTTTCAGGGTAACTACGTTATTGCCATTACCCACCGCGCCGTGCTGCAGTTGGATCTGGATGTGTCCCTCCTCGGGTTTGGCCTGCTCAATGGCATCAGCAGCGTTCTCGACGAACTGCTTCAGCGCCTCCTGGGGGTTACGGCAGACATTGGCCAGAACCTGGAAAACACCGGGACCGGTATGAAGCTTCACTTCAGCCATAGGTCACCTCCTGTTCCCTTGTCCCTCTGATATATTACTTAATCGATAAGTCTATTTAATATCGAACAGGCGCGGATTCTCCTGTTCCTGCAACGCCTTCTGACATGCCGCGTCCCAGGTGAAGCCCTCCCGGCGGTATTTAATAGTGAGTTGCAGCTTCCGGATGTCCGCATCCGGGTATTGCCTTACCTTGCGCTGCTTCAGTTCCAGCCTTACGGAGCTGACGAACCCCTTTTTCTCCAGGTAACGTAACTCGTCCACTGAGGCTCCGGTTTTCCTGGCCAATTCCGTAATACGTATCATCATATGAAGTATTTCATGAAATTATACCTGAGTATAGCAAATGAATCACGGGTTGTCAAGCTTTTTAAGATGGAAAAGGTGCCCTGTCGCGAGTCCTAGTATCTAATTGCACAAATCCGCGCAACATATAGATTGCTTCGTTTCACTCGCAATGACATGTCAACGGCGTGTCACCCTGAGATTACCTGATGGCAAAGCCAGCAGGCCGAAGCCGAAGGGTCTCACCCAGCGGAACATAT
>DAOUVG010000013.1 GCA_030667735.1 Dehalococcoidales bacterium | reverse complement strand
TGGGTATAGCATGGGGAGGGGTGCCGGAGTGGTTAATCGGAGCAGACTGTAAATCTGCCGCCCTAAGGGCTACGCAGGTTCGAATCCTGCCCCCTCCACCACCACTTTGCCCTGGAGTTGGATTGGATTGCATAATTCGGTATAATAGAGTTTGTACTCTGTAAAATATAGGACGAATGCCCACATAGCTCAGTTGGTAGAGCATACCCTTGGTAAGGGTAAGGTCACCAGTTCGAATCTGGTTGTGGGCTTGGCAAAAGAAGGGGGTCTTTTATGGCAAAGAAGAAGTTTGAACGGACCAAGCCGCACTGTAACGTAGGTACCATTGGTCATGTCGATCACGGTAAGACGACACTGACTTCGGCGATAACGATGGTGCTGTCCGCGGCCGGTGGCGGAGTGACCGGTTTTCGTTCCTTTGACAGCATTGATAATGCGCCCGAGGAGAAAGCACGGGGCCTGACTATTGCTATTGCTCATATCGAGTACGAGACAGAGAAGCGGCATTATGCTCATATCGACTGCCCCGGGCATGCGGACTTCATCAAGAATATGATTACGGGTGCTGCCCAGATGGATGGTGCGATACTCGTCGTCAGTGCTCCTGATGGACCGATGCCCCAGACCCGCGAGCACATCCTGCTGGCCCGCCAGGTGGAAGTGCCCAGCATCGTCGTCGCTCTCAACAAAGTGGATGTGATGGACGATGAGGAACTCCTGGAGCTTGTCGAGATGGAGCTCAGAGAGCTGCTCTCCAAGTATAACTTCCCCGGTGATGAAATACCGGTCGTCAGGGTGAGTGCTATCAAGGCGCTGGAGTGCGGTTGCGGCAAGCGTGAGTGTGAGTGGTGTGGTCCCATCCTGAAGCTGATGGATGCCGTTGATGATTATATCCCGACTCCTGACAGACCGAAAGACCTGCCGTTCCTGATGTCAATCGAGGACGTATTCAGCATCAAGGGCCGTGGTACCGTTCCGACCGGGAGAGTGGAAAGGGGAACAGTGAAGGTTGGTGATGACGTTGAGATAGTGGGTCTGCACCATGAACCCCGGAAGACCGTCGTCACAGGTCTGGAGATGTTCCACAAGTTACTGGATGAAGCGGAACCGGGTGATGCTGTCGGCGCACTTCTCAGAGGTATTGACCGGGGTGATATTGAGCGTGGACAGGTGCTGGCGAAACCGGGTACGATACATCCGCATACGTATGCTGACGCCGAAGTCTACGTCTTGAGCAGGGATGAGGGAGGCAGACATACACCCTTCTTCAACGGGTACCGTCCGCAGTTCTATATCCGGACGACAGATGTTACCGGCACCACCGAGCTACCGGAAGGGGTGGAGATGGTTATGCCCGGTGACAATATCACTATGAAGATAAAACTTATATATCCTGTAGCCCTGGAGCCGGGATTGCGTTTTGCTATCCGGGAGGGCGGCAGGACTGTGGGTGCTGGTACCTTCACCAGGATTATAGAGTAGAAATGGCCAGAAAAAGCGAAGCCAGGGTCATCATTCACCTTGCCTGTCCGGAGTGCAAGGAGAGGACCTATACGACGAGCAAGAATAGAAGAAACGACTCCCAGCGGTTGGAGCTGAATAAGTACTGCCCACGGTGTCGTGTTCATTCTCTGCATCGTGAAGTGAGGTAGCCTCCGAGGGCAAACGATATGCCATCTAGCAAACGTGCCAATACCAGGCGTGTCAGTGCTTCCACGAAACGCACGGTCATTCCTGCTATAGGGCCGGTTAATTCCGTGAGGCGTTTTGGTACCAGGTTTAAGTTCATCGCCGATACTATTGCCGAGATGAAGAAAGTGACCTGGTTGACCAGACGGGAGGCTATATATCTTACCGGTCTGGTCCTTCTGGTTGCCGTCAGTGTTGGTATTGTGCTCGGGCTGCTCGACCTGGGTCTGAGCGAAATCGTTACCAGGTTTCTCCTGGGCAGCTGAAGTTGCCCAGTAAAGGATGGGAAGGCTATCTCCCCTGTAGTCTTGTCCTGAATGAGGTTGTGTGTGGGTAATAACGGAAAAGACTGGTATACAATCCATACCTACTCCGGGTATGAAGAGCGGGTTAAGAAGAACCTGGAGCAGCGTGTTAAGTTCATGGATTCCCGTGACGAGATTGCGCAGGTAGTGATACCCACTGTGGAAGAGGTGGAGATAAGGGGCGGACAGAGGCGTACCGTTGCCAATAAGATATTGCCCGGCTATATTCTTATTGAAATGACAATGACAGACGAAAGCTGGAATATCGTGCGCAACACGCCCGGGGTTACCGGCTTTGTCGGCAGTGGCGGTAAGCCCGTAGCGCTGCTGGACGATGAGGTGGAGCAAATCCTGAAGCAGATGCGGGCCGAGACACCGCAGGTCAAGATTGGTTTCCGGCAGGGCCAGAGTGTCCGTGTGACGGATGGCCCGTTTGCCGATTTCGTTGGTATAGTGGATGAGATAAGTACCGAGAAGGGCAAGGTGAAGGTGTTACTATCCCTTTTCGGACGGGAAACGCCAGTGGAGCTTGACTTCCTCCAGGTGGAGAAGCTCTAAGTGTTCTGGGATTGGAGGTAGAGTGGCAAAGAAGGTTATTGCCGTAATAAAATTACAGATAGAAGCCGGGAAGGCAAATCCGGCACCCCCGGTTGGCCCGGCGCTGGGTCAGCACGGGGTCAATATTATGGGGTTCTGCAAGGAGTATAATGACCGTACCGCTTCGCAGGCAGGCTCCATCATCCCGGTGGATATCAGTGTCTTTGAAGACAGGTCATATTCTTTTGTTACCAAGACACCACCAACAACAGACCTGCTGAAGAAGGCCCTGGATGTGGAGAAAGGGTCCGGGACTGCCGGGCGAGAGGGAATGCCGGTACTGTCCCGGGAGAAGTTGACCGAGATAGCCCAGTTTAAGGTAAAAGACCTGAACGCCACCTCCCTCGAAGCGGCGGAACGTATCGTGGCAGGCACGGCACGAAGTATGGGAATCGAGATAGAACAGGAATGACAAAGCACGGAAAGAAATACCAGGAATCAATCGGACTTTTGGATAAGACAATGGCCTATTCCCCGGAGGAGGCCATAGACCTTGCCAAGAAGATGGCGAAAGCCGGTTTCGATGAAACGGTTGAGCTTCATCTCCGGATGGGACTCGACCCCCGCAACGCCAGCCAGCAGGTACGTGGTGTTGCCCTCATGCCGAGCGGGTTGGGGAAGAAGGTGAGGGTGCTTGTTTTTGCTCAGGGTGAGGCCAGCCGGATTGCCGAGGATGCCGGGGCCGATTACGTTGGCGATGACGACTTGACTAAAAAAATTGAGGGCGGCTGGCTGGAGTTTGACACAGCTATTGCAACTCCGGACATGATGAGCAAGGTAGGGAAACTGGGGCGAGTTCTGGGTAGACGCGGGCTGATGCCCAACCCCAAGTCCGGGACGGTGGTATCGGCCGAGGACCTGCCGCGCGTAATCGAAGATGCCCGTAAGGGCAGGGTGGAGTTCAAGCTGGACAGAACGGCTATTATCCACGTGCCGGTGGGTAAGGTCAGCTTTGATAATGAGAGTCTGATGAGTAACCTGTCTGCGGTGGTGGAGGCGATAATGAAGGCCAAGCCGAGTGGCGCCAAGGGCCAGTACGTGAGGTCTGCTTTCTTGACCACGACAATGGGGCCAGGTATCAGACTTGACCTCAGACCGACACTCGCGCTGACCTCCAGTTGATATGTTTGGTGCCAGGTATTAGAATAGGTGTGCCAGGCAAGTAGTATGATGCCACCAGTAACCGGGTAGCGAATACACAATAAGGAGGAGCAATGGCAGGTATCGTATCATATGGAGCATATATCCCGTATTACAGGATGCCTCGAAGTGTGATTAATGTCGCTTGGGGGCGTGGTGGGGGACGTGGTGAGAGGGCAGTGGCCGGCTATGACGAGGACTCAATCAGTATGTCGGTTTCTGCGGGCATCGACTGCCTGAAAGGTACTGACCCGAAGACGGTTGATGCCGTATATATGGCAACAACTACTCCGCCGTATTTGGAGCGGCAGAACTCGAATATAGTAGCAACTGCTCTGGACTTTCGCCGGGATGTGCGCAATACAGATTTTGGCAACTCGCTCAGGGCAGGCGTAAATGCTTTGCAGGCAGCTGTAGAGGCAGTTGCTGCCGGTTCTCTTAATAAGGTACTGGTAACCGTGGCTGATATGCGGTTAGGTGCTCCTGCCGGAGAACACGAGCAATCTTTTGGCGATGGTGCCGCTGCTTTCCTGGTAGGGAATGAGGGTGTAGCTGTTGAGATTGAAGGAAGTTACACCTATTCTGATGATCTTTCAGACTACTGGAGAAGAGATGGCGATACCTTTATCAGCCAGTGGGAAGACCGCTTTGGACGTGATGAGGGTTACAACAAAATTCCGGTTGAGGTGGTCAAGGGAGTTCTGGGTAAACTGAATCTTACACCTAAAGATATTACCAAGGCATGTATATTTGGAGCTAATGCCAGGGCACAGGCAGGTATTGCCAGGGCAATGGGATTCACTCCGGAACAGGTCCAGGACCCACTTCTGGACAGCGTTGGCAACACTGGAACGGCATTGGCACTGATGCTGCTGGTTGCAGCCCTGGAAGATGCCACGCCGGGAGAAAGGAGCCTGCTGGTATCCTGGGGTAATGGTTGTGATGCCGTTGTCCTGAAAGCTACCGGTGAGATTGAGAAGATAAAGGACAGAAGGGCCATCAAACGTCATCTTGCCGTTAAGGGGACGCTGGACAATTATGGTAAGTACATGCAGTGGCGGGGCCTGGTGCCGACTCCATCGCGTGGTGGTATGAGAGTATCGATGTCCGCAGAGTGGAGAGAGCGGCAACTCGGGTTACCCCTTTATGGTGTGAAGTGCTTGAATTGCGGTACGGTGCAACTCTATATGAGTGGCTCTTCAATGCGTGCCCACATCTGCCTGGAGTGTCAGGCGAAAGACAACTTTGAGCCCTACCGTTTTGCTGATAAGACGGGTAAAACAGTCAGCTTCAGCCACGACTTCCTGGGTGGTGGCATCAATCCACCGATGACACGGGCGGTTATTGACTTCGAAGGTGGCGGCAGAGGTTTGTTCGACATGGTTGACCGTGATCCCGAAGAGTGTAAGGTGGGTTTACCTGTCGAGATGACTTTCAGGAAGGTACCATTAGGCGTTGGCTCCAGCAGTTACTTTTGGAAGTGTAAACCGGTCAGGGAATAGAATAATTACCAGTAGAATAGATAATCAGGGAGGAAAACAAAATGGCAGGAAGTATCAGGGATAGGGTTGCTGTTGCTGGTATGGGATGCACCAGATTCGGAGAGCGCTGGGATGCCGGTGCTCACGATCTGATAGTGGAAGCTGCCTATGAGGCTCTTGAGGATGCCGGGATTGAAATTACAGATATCCAGGCTGCCTGGATGGGAACGGCGACAATGAGTACCGGAATGTCATTGTCGGAGCCTTTACGACTGCAGTACATCCCCGTTACCAGAATCGAGAATGCCTGTGCTACCGCTTCGGATGCGTTCCGGAATGCGTGCTATGCAGTAGCTGCAGGTATTTATGACATCGTACTTGCTGTTGGCGCGGACAAGTATAAGGATGGCGGCCTCAGCGGTCTGACCGATGGATCAATGCCCGGGCCCGGTCATGCTATGACGGCGGGAGCCACAGGTCCACCTCCGGCGCAGTTTGCCATGCTGGCCACTACCTATTTCGACCACTATGGTCTCAGTTTCGAGGAAGGCAAGCACATGATTGGCAGGGTTTCATGGAAGAGCCATCTGAATGGCCAGCGACACAAAAAGGCGCACTTCCAGAGGGAAGTCAGCATGGACGCCATTCTCAATGCACCAATGATTGCCTGGCCGCTGGGCCTATATGACTGCTGCGGAGTCAGCGATGGTGCGGCTGCTGCCGTTATCACGACACCGGAGATAGCCAAGAGATTACGAAAAGGCAAAGAGCCGCCCATGTTCGTCAAAGCGCTGCAAATTGCCATGGCTCCCAACGACGGTAACTTCAACACAAAGTTCGATTACATGCATGTTGAAGCTACAGTACGGGCTGGTGAGAGAGCTTACGAGGAAGCCGGTATTACCAATCCGCGTGAGCAAATCAGCATGGCCGAGGTCCATGACTGCTTCTCCATTACCGAGGCGGTTACGATGGAGGACCTCAAGTTCAGCGAACGTGGTAAGGTCCTGCGGGACATTGAGGACGGCTTCTTTGACCTGGATGGTGGTCTGCCGGTACAGCCTGATGGCGGCCTGAAGTGCTTCGGGCATCCGATTGGTGCCAGTGGAATCAGGATGCTCTACGAGATGTATAATCAGCTTCAGGGCAGGGCAGACAGGATGCTGAATCCCGGACAGCCTTCCCGTCAGATTAAGGATCCCAAGCTGGGTCTGACCCACAATCTTGGTGGTGGTCCGGCCGGGTGTGCAATATTCGTAGGTATCGTAGGGTTGGAAGGGGCTTAACCCCGTACCCTTACCTGCGGTAATAATCGGGATACAGTACGGACTTGTTACTGTGAGGGCTGGCCATGACTTAAGCGCAGGGCCAGCCCTCTTTAATAGCTGAAAACTTCGTTTCGCCTCGATTATGGAGTTGGAATGCTGCGGTTTTAAGCCGCAACTAAAGACCTTGACCAAAGATTATAATCTTTGGTCAATATGATGTCAAGGAGGTATGATGGCAGGCATAACATCGTACGGAGCTTACATTCCGTTCTACAGACTGGGGAAAGACACAGCGGGGTGGGGCAGCCCAATAGAGAAACCGGTGATTAACTTTGATGAAGACAGCATAACCATGGCGGTAGCCGCCGGTATGGACTGCATTAGCGGTGGGGACCGTGAGTTAGTAGACAGCCTCATTTTCGCTACCACTACCTCACCCTACATAGAGAAGCAGGGAGCTGCCATGGTTGCCGCAGTGGTTGACCTGCGCCGTGACATCGCTACTAATGACGCCACTAACTCTCTACGGGCCGGCACGCAGGCCCTGAGGTCGGCAGTAGACGCGGTTAAGGCCGGTTCAGCGAAGCAGGTCATGGTTACGGCGGCCGACTGCCGGACGGGTACGCCGGGTACGGAGTTCGACCAGACCTCCGGTGATGGTGCCGGTGCCCTTCTTATTGGTGACGAAGGTGTTATCGCTGAGGTCATCGATAGCTACTCGGTGTCTGATGAGGTGCTGGATAACTGGCGGGCCGAAGGTGACGGTGCAGTGCGGTCATGGGAAGACCGTTTCGTACTACAGACCGGATATCTTTCCGTCATGCCGGAGGCGATTCAGGGTCTGCTCAAGAAAGTGAACCTGGGTATTAAGGACATAAACAAGGCCGTACTATACGGTCCTAACCCAAGGCGGCACGCCGAGATGGCACGGCAACTTGGCCTGGACGCCGGCCAGGTACAGGACCCATTGTTCGGTCAGATGGGCAATACCGGTGCTGCTTATTCCTTGATGCAGCTTATCGCTGCCCTGGAGGGAGCAAAACCGGGGCAGAAGATTCTGGTTGCCAGCTATGGCGATGGCGCCGATGCTATCCTTCTGGAGACAACCGACCAGATTGCTAATTTCAACGGTAAGCGCGGAATCAAGGGTAACCTTGAGAAGAAGCGGATACGCAAAAGTGTGGGTGTCAGAGGCGCCACTCTAAAGGGACTCGATGGCGGTGGTCCGTCGGCGTCAGCCCGATGGCGGGACCGCGAATCAATTGACCGCCTGCATGGTGCGAAGTGCCTTAGCTGCGGCCTGATACAGTACCCGCCACAGAGGATATGCAGCCGGTGCCATACCAAAGACCAGTGGGAGACAGTGCGTCTCTCCGATAAACCGGGCAAGATATTCACCTTCTCCCTGGACTATCTTGTAGGTGGTGTCGATAGTCCGCTGGCAATTACAATTATTAACTTCGAGGGCGGTGGCAGGGGTATGTTTACTATGACCGACCGCGAGGTTGAGGATGTACAGTGTGAAAAACCGGTTGAGATGACCTTCCGTAAACTCCGTTCTTCGGGTGGTGTTCATAACTACTTCTGGAAAGCAATGCCCCAGAGGTTCCAGGGAGCGTTTCAGGGTATTGCGTAGATAGTAATTAATAGACCCCGATATCTTAGGAGGACAGATACATGCAGAGTATCAAGGACAGGGTTGCCATAGTCGGTATGGGTTGTTCCAAGTTCGGCGAGCGCTGGGATATGGGTACCGAGGACCTGCTGGTAGAGTCCACCAGTGAGGCATTCGAAGACGCCGGTGTTAAATCAGAGGATATCCAGGCTGCGTGGCTGGGTACTCAGAACCAGATGTCAGGGCAAATACTGGCACAGGCAATAAAGACCGAGTATATTCCCATTACGAGAATTGAGAATTTCTGTGCTACCGGCACAAACGCCATGATGGATGCCTGTTTTGCCGTGGCCGCAGGTATCTACGACCTGGTTCTGGTTGCCGGAGTCGAGAAGCTCAAGGATTCCGGTGTTGGTTTTCTTACCGGTGGTGGCGGACAGCCGTCAGCCCAGACCGCACCGGGAGTCCCGCCTCCGGCGCAGTTTGCCCTGGCAGCTAACCGGTACTTCTACCAGTACGGCTTGAGCTATGAAGAGGGCAAGCAGATGCTGGCCAAGATTGATGTAAAGAACCATTACAACGGTTCGCTTAACCCGAAGGCCCACTTCCAGAGGGCGATAACCGAAGAGCAGGCAATCAATGCCCCGATGCAGGCTTTTCCGCTCGGGCTGTACGACTGCTGTGGTGTCAGTGACGGCTCGGCAGCGGCGATTATTACGCGGCCGGAGATAGCCAAGACGATGCGCGATGACTATATCCTGGTGAAGGGTCTCGGACTCGGTGTGGGTGCTCAACAGGGCAGTCTGCGTGACTACTATGACTTTACGCACTTTGACGAGGCAGTTTATGCCTCCCGGATGGCCTATGAGCAGGCAGGTGTCAAGAACCCGCGTGAGGAGATTGACGTCTGTGAGGTACATGACTGCTTCTCTATTACCGAAGCAATTACTATGGAGGACGTTGGTTTTAGTCCTCGCGGTATGGTTAAAAACGACATCGACAATGGCTTCTTCGAGCTCAGTGGTGACGGTCCCAAGGTAAACACCGATGGTGGCCTGAAATGCTTCGGGCATCCGATTGGCGCCAGTGGCATCCGCATGATATATGAGGTCTACAAGCAGCTTCAGGGCAAGGCCGATAAGCGCCAGGTGAAGAATGTCAGGCTGGGAATGACGCACAATCTGGGCGGTCAGCCGGGCTCATTCACCGGTGCAATCTCCATCTGGGGAACTAGAGACTAATAACGGAAAAAGTAGTATAATATAGGAAACAGAATATCCTGAGACAGTGGGTGCCGATTCCGGCCGGAAGGCCGACGGCTTAAACCAGGCTTCAAAGCGAGCTTTGGAGCACGCTTCAGAGTAGACTCTGAAGTGCGCCTGCCGAGGAAACAGGTGGCTAATAACCGGACGATGATGTCATGGAGATTAGCCAGAGTAACTGGGTTAGTCCAGCGAAAGTCCTTGTGCGGCAGGTACAGGGACTTTCTTTATAACGGGCGCCCATTGGGGCAGGTACTTACAGGAAGGAAGGTGGGAAAGCAGGAAAGTGTCCAGAGAGAAGAAAACACAAGCCATAGAGCAGTTGCAGGAGGAAATCTCCGGTTGCAGTATCGGTATCCTGACGGACTACCGGGGCCTGTCCAATTCGGAGATAACCGCATTGCGACGCAGAATTCAGGAGTCAAACGGTGCCTATCGGGTGGTGAAGAATACCCTGAGCCGCTTTGCTGCGGAACGGGCAGGCCAACCGGACCTGGCCGAGGGCTTTCAAGGGCCGGTAGCCATTGCCTTTGGCTATGGCAGCATTACCGAGGTCAGCAAGGCACTAACGGACTACATTCGTACCGCGGGGACTACCGTCAGTATCAAGAGCGGCTTTCTGCCGGGCAGGGTGCTCACTGTAGAAGAGGTTATGAGCATTGCCAACCTGCCGTCAAGGGAAGTAATGCTGGCAAGAGTGCTTGGCGGGATGATGAGCCCCATTTCCGGGTTGGTGAACTGCCTGGCCAGCCCACTGCGAGGACTCGCGGGAGTATTGCAGGCTAGAATCCAACAGCTAGAGGGAGAACAGAATGGCTGAACAAGAGACAGAAGTGACCCAGGAAGCAGCGGCTACAGAAGCAGCGGCTACAGAAGCAGCAGCTACAGAAGAAGTGGCTGAAAAGGAACCCAAGGCGGCCAAAGCAACTGCCAAGGCCCCCAAAGCGAAAAAGGCCTCAGTTATTGATGACATCATGAATGCCGTCAAGAAGATGAATGTCCTTGAACTATCCGAGCTGGTGAAGGCTCTGGAAGAGGAGTTTGGCGTCAGTGCGGCCGCCCCGATGGCCATGGCCGTTCCGGCAGGAGCAGGGCAGGCAGACGCCGCGGCAGAGGTAGAGGAGCAGACAGAGTTCAACGTAATCCTCAAGGACTTCGGTGCTAACAAGATTAACGTCATCAAGGCGGTGCGTGAACTGACATCCCTGGGTCTGAAGGAGTCCAAGGACCTGGTGGAAAGCGCTCCCAAGGCGGTAAGAGAGGGTGTAGCCAAAGAGGACGCCGCCAGCATGAAGGAGAAGCTGGAAGCCGCCGGTGCTACGGTAGAGATTACCTAGAGACACATATCACAGTACTGCTGGAGTAGTGAAGACGTTGCCTGTCCTTACCGAGTTGGGGAGACGGGGTGAATTGTTTTACCTGGCGAGGTAGAGGGCAGGGCCGGGAGCAAGTGCTTATACCTGAATAGCCTCCAGGAGGTGCAGCAAGGTATGGCTTCTCAGGACTGGTTGATACCATTGGTGGTGGGGGGTGTATTCGTCATCCTCGGTCTGGGTTTAGTAATATGGGGTAGAAGGGAAGAGAAGAGGTACTACGATTCCCTGACTACCCGTACTGACCTCAGAGAATTCGTTTCGCACTGGCCGGGACGCCCCCAACCCGGGGCACTGAAAGCGGGTGGCTGGATAGCCATAGCCGTCGGTCTGGTCATAGCCGTCATTGGTGGGATACTGGGGATGGTGGGATAGCCCGTTACCTGACGCTCCGGCGGGTTACTGAGGACTGGCGGTATTTGACTCCAGGGGCTTTCCGCCGGTTTTTCGCTGATGCAAAACCACGATGCCGCTCCTGTTCCTTATAACAGGAGCGGCATACGGTACCGGTGCAGAAAGACAACTGAAGCACGAGCGACCAAGTCTTTATTGGTGCTGCCGATACAGCAAAAGCTGACTTCCATCGTCCTGAGCCAGTCAGGATAAAAAACGCGGGCCGCAGCAGTTGTTATCCGGTTTGCTTACTTCTTCCAGCCCGAGCGTGCGCCCAGTCCCATTCCGATCGGCCCCGCCGGCCAGTTGAATCCCATCATCATGGCGGTATCGACATCTTCCGCAGTAGCGATGCCTTCATCGACTATCTTCTGCGCTTCTCTCCGCGCGGCACCGAAGACGCGGTTGCCGATGAAGCCGGTATCTCCGGGCACATCCTTAACACGGACCGGTGTTTTGCCCATGCTCTTTGACAGGTCTTCAATCAGCTTGATTGTCTCTTCGGAGGTGTCTGCGGTGTAGATTACCTCGACCAGCTTCATGATATTGGCCGGACTGAAGAGGTGCATACCGATGAAGATATCCTTGCGTTCCGTTGCTACTGCCAGGTCGGAGATGGTAAATACCGAAGTGTTGCTGGCGAAGGCGGCTTCCTTCTTGACAATCTTGTCCAGTTCAGCCCAGACCTTCAGCTTCAGCGGTTTGTTCTCCAGTTGGCCGTTCTCACCCCCGCCAATGGCTTCAATGATGAGGTCGCAGTCTTTGAGGTCTTCGACTTTGGTGGTCAGAGTCAGTCGGGCCATAGCCTGGTCCATTTCCTCCTGGGTCTGCTTACCCCGTTCGACACCGCCCTTGATACCGAAGCGACCATTGGCAATTGTGTCCCTGGTACGTTCCAGTATCTCATCCGTCAAATCGCGACAGACGACCTTGTAACCGGCCAGAATCGCCGATTGAGAAATACCGCCTCCCATCACACCGGCACCCACTACACCAATGCTCTTAACATTTTCCAGTTTCACTGTTTGCCTCCCTATATTAGTTTTACCAGGTAGATAACCAAGCGTAGTAACCTACCCTTATGATATTAGACGGGTTGGCTGTATTTTTCAAGTGGTTGTACCCGTCCGGTGCACCAGCAGGCTGTTGCAGAAATCCACGCAACATTTAGATTGCTTCGTTTCACTCGCAATGACATGTGAACAGCGTGTTACCCTGAGCTTACCTGCTGATAAAGCCAGCGGGCCGAAGCCAAAGGGTCTCACCCCGCAGAACGTTCAGATTCTGTGTCTCCTCGCTCCGCTCGGAGCCCCGACTCAAGAATGACATGTCAACAGCGTGTCACTCCCCTGTCTGAGCGAGAGAGGTGGTCTGCGCGGGAACACCCTTTTTGTTGTTAAGCCGGACCTGCCGTGCCGGCTCTGACACGCGGGAGACTGTATTGTGGAGCACCTGCGATAGTCTACTGGCCCTTGAACTCCGGTTCCCGCTTCTCAACGAAGGCTTGAGCGCCCTCCCGGAAGTCCTCGCTGCGCCACAGGGTCTGCTCTACGGTGGTTATGTAGTCCTTGAGGCTGTAGGGGTCAAGGATTGACTTGTAGAGGCTCCGCTTTATCGCCTGCTGCGCAAGTGGAGCACCCTTCATCAGCTTGCGGGCTTTCTTCATGGCTGCGTCCAGCAGACTCTCCGGGGGGACCACTTCACTGACCAGACCGATTTTCAGTGCTTCCTCGGCACCCACCCACTCGCCGGAAAGCATGATTTCCAGCGCCTGGGAAATCCCCACTATCTCCTTGAGGATGGCCAGTCCGGGGATGGTTCCCTGTATCCCTCTTCTCACATACATGTAGGAGAACCTGGCATTCTCAGAGGCGATGCGGATATCGCAGGCGAGGGCGATGTCGAACCCCATGCCCACTGCCGGACCGTTGACGGCGGCGATGGTCGGTTTACGGTGCAGGAGGCCGCTACCGGAGTGGTCCTCGGTACCGGTGACGTAGCCCTTCCAGCGGGCGGTGTTCATCTGTTCACTGTCTTCGCCGACGAATATCTGTTTGACGTCGTCGCCGGCGTGAAAGGCGCGACCGGCGCCGGTGAGGATGAGGACCCTGACATCATCATCATCGGCGGCTTCCCTCATAGCCTGGCCCATCTCACCATAGAGCTGCATGTTGCCGGCGTTCATCGCCTCCGGCCGGTTGAAGGTCAGGGTGGCGATTCCTTCTTCCTTCTTGTAAATAATGGCCTCGTAACTCATCTGTTTACCTCCCTGCTTTGTATATCGATGGTTTATAGTCGTTCTCTATTACTGCCTCCAGTCCGGAGATGTTAGTCAGCTTACGCCCCTTCTGAGGGGGCTCCCTCTGGACTCCCCTTTTTCAACACCCTGCTAGACCAGGCTCCTGGGGCGGTACTGGATGGCTTCGGCAAGGTGTGGTGCCCTGATGATATCGCCGTTTTCGAGGTCGGCGATGGTCCTGGCCAGTTTGAGGATGCGGTGAAAGGCCCGGGCAGAGAGGTTGAGCTGGTGCATGGCAGCCCTGAGCAGGCCTTGTGCGGAGTCCTCGGCGTGGCAGTGCTCCCGGACATCGTTGGCTGTCATTTCGGCGTTGCAGATGAGCCTGGTGCCACGGAAGCGCTCCTGCTGCCGGAGGCGTGTGGCAGCGACGCGGGCCTGCACTTCGCTGGAACCTTCACCCAGTCGTTCGTCGGTGAGCTTTTCGTAGTCGACACGGGGCACTTCGACGAATATGTCCACGCGGTCCATGAAGGGGCCGCTGATACGCTTCTGGTACCGGGACACGAGGCCGTGAGAGCAGGTGCACTCTTTCACGGGGTCGCCGTAGTAGCCGCAGGGACAGGGATTCATTGCACCGACCAGCATGAAGTTGGCCGGAAAGGTGAGACTGCCCTGCGCTCTACTGATGGTAATCATCTTGTCTTCCAGCGGTTGACGCAGCAGCTCAAGCAGGGAATGCCCGAACTCGGGGAGCTCGTCGAGGAAGAGTACCCCGCGATGGCTGAGACTTACTTCTCCGGGTCTGGGCCAGCGTCCGCCCCCCACCAGGCCAACATTGGAGACGGTGTAGTGCGGAGAGCGGTAGGGGCGCTGCCGGATAAGGGGGCTGTCCGATGGCAGAAGGCCACTGATGCTGTATACCTTGGTGACCTCGATGGCCTCCTCGTTGGTCATTGGCGGCAGTATCGATGGCAGCGAACGGGCGAGCATGGTCTTGCCGCTGCCCGGCGGGCCCATCATGATAACGTTGTGCCCCCCGGCGGCAGCCACCTCCAGGGCACGCTTGACGTGCTCCTGCCCTTTGACGTGGGCGAAGTCCGTCAGGGACGGGTTAGGCTGCGGACTTTCGTCGAGCGGCTCAGCCTCATACTCCGGTGCCGGTATATCACCCCGAAGGTAGCTGATCAGTTGGGATAATGTGTCGAATGCAACGATGCGGGCACCCTCCACCAGGGCGGCCTCACGTGCATCGGTGGCGGGGACGACGATGGTGGGGAAACCTTTTTCCTGGGACAGGGCGACCATCGGCAGGATGCCGGTGGTGTGGCGCAGGCCGCCGTCCAGGGATAGCTCACCGAGGAAAACAGCCCGGGAGACGTCGGCAGCCACCTGTTCGGAGCCGAGAAGGATACCGACGGCGATAGGCAGGTCATAGGCGGGGCCGGCTTTTTTGAGGTCGGCCGGGGCCAGGTTGACGACGATACGCTTCATGGGGAAGGTGAAGTCCGAGTTGCGGATAGCAGACCTTACCCGTTCCCTGGATTCCTGCACGGCGGTATCGGGCAGGCCGACAATAGTAAACGAAGGCAGGCCGGGGGAGATATCGACCTCGACCTCTACGATAACACCCTCCAGTCCGAGGGTGGCGCAACTCATAACCTTGGCTAACATAGCTCTGAGGACTATGTTAGCGTTAGTATGGGAAGGGTGTCAATGCGCGCAGCCTGAGGTTGCGCGAAGGCGAAACGACAGGAAAGTGCCAGAAAGAAAAAATCCGGGAAACAATTCGAGGGTGGTCAGGCGTGAATTGTTTTTCGAGTTATGGTAAGTAGACTCAAGGGGGACACCCCCTTTGACCCCCGTTCCAGAGGGGTCCCGTCCCTTCTGAGGGACGCCCCCTCTTGGACTCCCTTTTTTCATCACCCTG
>DAOUVG010000105.1 GCA_030667735.1 Dehalococcoidales bacterium | reverse complement strand
GGCGTCGCCCCTTCTTAGGGGCGCCCCCTCTTCTGAGAGGGGCGCTCGCACGGGGTTGGGTTGAAAGGGTTTTTCAGCACCCTGTCAGGGAATGACTCCCATACCCTCCCAGGCGTCGAGTTCTTCGCGAGCCGGGTCAATCTCTATTCGGCACGGGACATCGATGAGCATGGTTGCGCGGTTGTCAATGGTATAAGGCTGCCATTCCGGAATCCCCGCGTGGCTGGGGTCTCCACTGCGCGCAAAGGCTATCCACGCCTCGCTCATTGCTGCGGCTAACTCGGCTTTATCAGGTCGCTCGCCGGTGACCAGCGCACTATCAGGATTATCGAACACAAATGGTATTTCAAGAGCATGACACGCCTTGAAAAGATATCCTTTGTAGTCGGACTCCCAGGTGAACAGGTACATATAAACTGGAGCGTCGCCACCCGCCAGCTTGCGTTCCACGAGTTCAATACACCCCAGTCGCCTGTCTTCACTGGTGATTCCGATAAACAGGTCCCAGGGAGTGGCATCGGGTCGTGTTTTCTTGTAGACCTCAATTATACTATCCAGCCTGTCGCCGAGTCTTTGTGCCAGTCGTTCCCGAAGCTCTGACTCTTCAAGCCTGCGGCGTCGTGGGTCACCGGCTACGAAGAGTGCCGATTCGTCCCGATTGGTACCGATTAGGAGCGGTATGTCCGCCGCCGTTGGTGCTGCCACGGGGTCGAATGGATGGGCTGGAAGGTAATAACCGTCCACCACCGGTGATAACAGCATCAGGATTCCGCCACTCATGATGCCGGCGCTCAGTTGTTGAGACGATAGCGTGCTCACCGCATCCAGCAACTGCTGTGCGGGAAGCTCCTGGAGCTTTTCGATTTCATTGTTCCTGATATTCAACTCGGATAGTAGACGTTCCGTGAACTCGGTAGCGTCCTCGGGCTCTTTGCCCCGCAATCCCGGGCTACTCTGGATAATGGCGCGATGGAATAGGCCCTTCGCCGAGGGCATAGCCATCACCACGCTGACTTTCCTGCCACCACCGGACTCACCAAAGATTGTCACATTGCCCGGGTCGCCACCAAACGACTCGATATTGTCACGGACCCACTCAAGGGCCAGCACTATGTCCAGCATACCGGCCATTCCCGAACCGGCATACGCCTCACCGGCGATATCCGCCAGGTGCAGGAATCCGAAGACGTTCAGCCGGTGGTTGATAGTAACCACGACCACGTCACCACGTCTGGCGAGTGCGGTCCCGTCGGACATTACACTTGAACCGGAACCGGACGAGTAGCCACCACCATGTAGCCACACCATGACCGGACGTTTCCCATCATCGTCGACGGCCTGTGTCCACACATTCAGTACCAGGCAATCTTCTTTCTGTGGCAGGTTTTGAAGACGCCCCAGGATAGGTGTCCCGGGCTGAACTCCGCCGATTCGCATCTCCATCTGCGGGCAGGTTGACCCGAACTCAGTGGCATCGCGCACACCCGTCCATGGCTCAGCCGGCACAGGCGACAGGAAACGCCTGCTGCCACCGGTTGGCGCTCCGTAGGGGATGCCCTTGAAGGTCAGGACGTCCCTGTCTATCATGCTACGGACTTTCCCGGTGGTCGTTTCAACTATCGCTTCTATCATGATGTATGCTCCCTGTAGTGCATTGATTAACTCCGTCAATACTACCGACTACCGGCGCAATGGGATGCCTTCCCAGGCGTCGAGCTCTTCACGGAACGGGTCGGCCTCTACCCGGCACGGGACATCGAAGAGCATCGTTGCACGACTGTCAGCAGTGTAGGGCTCCCATCTTGGAAGCCCCTGATGGTTGGGGTCCCCGGTACGTGCGAATGCAACCCACGCCTCGCTCACTGACTCGACCAGTTCGTATTTGTCAGGACGACCGCCGGTTATGGCCAGGTCGTCCACATTGTCGAACACGAACGGGATTTCGAGAACATGGCAAGCCTTGAAGAGGTCACCGAGGTAATCGGTCTCCCAGGTAAACAGGTACATGAAGACAGGCGCCGGGCTGGCCGCTGCCTTGCGTTCGGCGAGTGCAATGGACGCCCTCCGTGTTCCCTCCGTGGTAATCCCGACAAACAGGTCCCACGGCGTGGCATCGGGCCGTGTTTTCTTGTAGGTATCGATTACCCTATCCAGCTTGTCACCGAGTACCGGTGACAGGCGCTCGCGCAGTTCCTGCCCGGTAAGCTTGTTACGGCGAGGGTCGAGGGTCATGAAGGTGGTATTCTCATCACGGTTGGTGCCGATTATGATTGGTATACCGGCCGCCGTCGGTGCCGCCACGGGGTCGAACGGATGCGCAGGGAGGTACTTGCCATCCACCACCGGGGATATGCGCATGATGCCCGGACCAGGTGCGCCCATACCCAGAAGGGACTGTCCCGGTGTTAACGCGCCAACGGCATCCAGTACCTGCTGTGTCGGTAGCTCCTGGAGCCTGTGTATTTCGTTGGCCTTGATATTCAGCTGTGCTAGCAGCTGTTCCGTAAAGTCTGTAGCGGTCTTTGCCTCGACTCCTCTCAACCCGGGGCCGCTCTCAATAACAGCACGGTGGAACAGGCCCTTCGCGGAAGGTAGAGCCAGCATCGTGCTGACTTTTGCTCCACCGCCGGACTCACCGAAGATTGTCACATTACCCGGGTCGCCACCAAAAGCTTCGATATTATCACGGACCCACTCAAGGGCCAGCACCGCGTCCAGCATCCCGGCTACACCCGAGCCTGCATATTCCTCACCGGCAATATCCGCCAGATGCAGGTAGCCAAAGACATTCAACCGGTGGTTGATTGTGACCACGACGATGTCCCCACGTCTGGCCAGATTGGCGCCGTTATACATGATTTCCGACCCGGCACCGGAGGCATAGCCACGACCGTGCAGCCACAGCATGACGGGACGCTTTCCACCGTCCCCCAGACCCGGTGTCCACACATTCAATACCAGGCAGTTCTCACTCTGAGGAAGGTGTCTCCTGATGCCCATGACGCGTTCGTCACCTGCAGCCTCTACACAGTCCACCAGTGCCCCGGATTGCGGGGCGATTGGCCCGTAGTCAGTGGCGTAACGCGTACCTGTCCACGGCTCAGCCGGAAGTGGTGGCAGGAAACGGCGCTTACCTCCGGTTGGTGCACCGTACGGGATGCCCTTGAAGGTGAAGACCCTCCGTTCCATCGTGCCATGGACTTTGCCTGCGGTGGTTTCAACTATCGCTTTCGCCATAATGTACGCTCCCTGTAGTGTATTGGTTAACTCCGTTAATATTCCCGACTACCGGCGCAGTTCGATATCCTCCCAGGCATCGAGCTCTTCACGGAATGGGTCGACCTCTACCCGGCACGGGACATCGAAGAGCATCGTTGCACGGCTGTCAGTGGTGTAGGGTTTCCATTTCGGAATCCCCGCGTGGCTGGGGTCTCCACTGTGGGCGAAGGCTATCCACGCCTCGCTCATCGCCGCGGCCAGCTCGTACTTGTCGGGACGGTCGCCGGTCATGCCCACATCATCCGTGATGTCGAACACGAACGGGATTTCAAGGCCATGGCCCGCCTTGAACAGGCCCCCGAGGAAGTTGGATTCCCAGGTGAACAGGTACATGAAGACCGGAGCTGTGCCACCTGCTGCCTTGCGTTCCGCGAGCTGGATGGACCGCAATCGGGCTCCTTCACTGGCAATCCCGATCAGGAGGTCCCAGGGCGTGGCATCGGGTCGTGTCTTCTTGTAGACACCAAGCACGCTGTCCAGCCTGTCGCCGAGCAGAGGTTCCAGGCGTTTGCGCAACTCCGGCTCTTCGAGTCTGCGACGCCGGGGGTCAGCAGCCAGGAAAGTGGCGTTCTCGTCCCGGTTGGTACCGACGATAAGCGGTACATCCGCCGCTGTCGGTGCCGCCACGGGGTCGAAGGGGTGAGTGGGGTAGTACTTGCCGTCCACTACCGGGGCAAGCTGCATGATGGCTCCGGTCGGCCCACCAATCATACCAACGCGGGGCCGCTCCGGTAGCGTGCTTACGGCATCCAGTAGCTGCTGAGCCGGTACCTGCTGGAGTTTCTCAATCTCGTCTGCCCTTATATCCAGCTTTGCCAGCAGGCGTTCGGTCAGGTCGGCAGCATCACTGGCCTCTACCCCCCATAGTCCCGCGCCGCTCTGAATGGCAGCCCGATGAAACAGGCCCTTCGCCGAGGGCAGGGCCAGCATCGTACTGACCTTGGCGCCGCCACCGGACTCACCGAAAATCATCACTCTGCCGGGGTCGCCGCCGAACATCTCGATGTTGTCACGGACCCATTCAAGGGCCAGTACTGCATCCAGCATCCCGGTCACACCCGAGCCGGCATATTCCTCACCGGCGATATCTGCCAGGTGCAGGTAGCCAAAGACATTGAGCCGGTGGTTGATTGTGACCACGACCACGTCGCCGCGTCTGGCCAGATTGGCACCGTTGTACTGCGTCTCTGAGCCAGCACCCTGGGCGAAGCCGCGACCATGCAGCCACACCATGACGGGGCGTTTTCCACCGTCCTTCACAGCCGGCGTCCACACGTTCAATACCAGGCAGTTCTCACTCTGAGGAAGCAGTCTGGTGTGCCCTTCGGTACGGGTAATGGCATAGGGTCGGAACTCATCTACCAGAGACCCTGTCTGTGGACAGATCGGCCCGAAGTCGCCGGCGTACCGTATCCCCGCCCACGGCTCAACCGGCAATGGGGGCAGGAAGCGGCGCTTGCCGCCGGTGGGCGCGCCGTACGGGACACCTTTGAAGGTGCAGACTTCTCGCTCCATCGTGCCGCAGATGTTGCCTGCGGTTGTTTCGGCCATCACTTCCTTCATCATTCGCTCCTTGCCATCAGTGTGTGATTATATTGGATATCGCTGTAATTGTCTGCCTTCTACTCATCCTTTGTCAAGATATTGTACTCATCCAGTACAGTCGATGCTGCTTCCCACACAAGAAGAGAACTTTCCCTGTCTGCAGTATTGCGTGCGTGTCATCTCACTGTCATAATGGTCTAGTGAACATAGCAGCGGCGTGTCACCCTGAGTTCACCTGCTGGCTTAGCCATCAGGCCGAAGCCGAAGGGTCTCACCCCACGGAACATACTAACTGGTGTTTCTGCAACTGAGTACTGGGTTCGACACTGCTACCGTTCGTGCAATCAGGAGAGCAAGCACAAAATAGTACTATTGGAGGGATAGGTGTTAGAGGTAAAAGACTTATGTGCCAGGCGAGGTGACTTCTTCTTGAAGGATATCTCTTTCGATGTCCAGGATGGGGAGTACTTCATCCTTCTGGGACCTACCGGTTCCGGTAAGACCGTGCTCCTGGAGTCCCTCGCCGGACTACAGGGAGTTCGTAGCGGAGAAGTATGGATTGATGGCAAGAATGTAACTCCCCTCAGTATACAAGAGAGGAAAATCGGGTTTGCCTTTCAGAAGTACACCCTCTACAGGCACCTGCCGGTCCGTGACAATATATCCTTTGGGTTGATGTGGCGATACAAGAAACAAAAAGAGGTTGACGAGGCTGTTGACCGTGTGATTGAACTCCTTGGCCTTCAGGGTCTTCTCAATAAAAGACCCTGGGCTTTGAGTGGCGGTGAGAGTCAGAAGATATGCCTGGCCAGAGCCATTGCGATGAGACCTGACCTTCTTATCCTTGATGAGCCCCTGGGTTCAGTTGACAATGAATCAAGAGAGGTTACCGAGAGAGAGCTGAGGGAATCACATAACCAGCTTAAACTGACAACAATCCATGTCACTCATGATTTTGAAGAGGCGATTGCCCTGGGCGACCGCATAGCAGTCATGATTAACGGCAGCATAGTCCAGACAGGGACCCCGGACCAGGTATTCCGTCATCCGAACTCGGAGGCGGTGGCTCGATTCCTGATGACAAGAAACGTCTTTGCAGGAGAAGTGCAGGATGACGCCGGTGGACAGAGCGTTTTCTGCGTTGATGGCAAGAAGATGGACGTGGCTACGCCTCTGCGGGGCAAACGACATGCCTCTATACGGTCGGAGGATATCCTGATGTCGAGGGAGCCGCTTGACTCTGATGCCGTGAACAGCTTGCAGGGCACTGTCACCCGTATATCCGACCGTGGCTCAATGGCTTTCGTGTGGGTGGACGTGCCGCCGGAATTTGTCTGTCTCGTGCTTCACCCTTCGTTTGAGG
>DAOUVG010000241.1 GCA_030667735.1 Dehalococcoidales bacterium | reverse complement strand
TATAATGCCATCTTCCCTTTCGCCATGGCGTTACAGACCGGCGGTGCCTTCCCCTGGGAAAAAGACCCGGACAGGACTACAGTTGCCTGCCCTGATGCAGAGAACCCGGTGGTTATTGAACTGAGGCGTGTGCGGGAGTAAATATCAGCACACGATAGCGTCCTGGCTATTCGACCGATAGCGCGAACTGCGAAGCATCGGTCAGGGCACCCGTCTTTGACTATCTCAGGCGAAATCAGGTAGCATTAGTGCAGGTTACTGTGTAGATGGCGGACAACGTTTCACTTTTATTTGCTTTTGGCGCCGGGCTGTCCTCCTTTCTGTTGCCATGTGTCATACCTCTGGTCCCCGTGTATTTCGCCAGTCTCTACGGTCCGGAGATATTCGATGCCGGCACCAGAAAGCGTTTTCCGATATTCCTGCACTCCGTCTGCTTTGTCCTCGGCTTCACACTGATATTCAGCGGGGTGGGAGCCGGTGCCGGATTGTTGGGAGTGGTGCTCAGCCCCAGTTCGTCACTGGTACGCTGGACTGCCGGTAGTCTGCTGATACTCTTCGGTATAATCATGCTGGCCGCGCTCAAGGTACCCTGGCTGAACTTCGAAAAGCGACTGGCCCCTTCAAAGAGTATTGCCACCGGCTACCTGCGCTCCTTCCTGACCGGGGCGGTATTCAGCGTGGCGTGGACACCATGTGTCGGACCGGTGCAGGGAGCCGTTCTTACCCGCGCCCTGACTACGCAGTCGGCCTGGGAAGGCGCTTACCTGCTGGCCGTCTATTCCCTGGGCCTGGGACTGCCTTTCCTGGTGGTAGGCATCGCCTTTGATTTCGTTGCTCCACTGGTCAAGAAAATCAATCGCTATTCCAGGGTGATATACATGGTTAGTGGCAGCCTGCTGATAATCATGGGAGTACTGGTGCTGGGCAACTGGCTGGTCTGGTATTAAGCCTGATACCGGGACTGGCATCAGGGGGGCGATTGGAGTTACAATTATGTATCACCAAATGATGTACCAGTTATCCACCAAGAGGAGGCCAAGACATGAGTGACATTCTCGATGAAGCCCACGGCATTGCCCAGTGCAGGTCCTGTCCCTGGTATCGCTCCTGCGCGACGCCGATGAAGTTGACTGTAGAAGACATCCGCCGCCAACTCGAATCAACCACAATCGGGATGGGTACTCCACCGTCAGAGGATATCGGAGGTATCCAGAATCTCCTCGGCGGAATGGCAACCGCCGCCCAGAACTCAATACTTGAGGGCTGTCCGGTATTCATTCAGCGCCTGCGCGCCAGCCCGGAGCTTGCCCGACGCATCAAGGAGATGATGCAGAACTGGGTCCAGCAGGAGGGGGGACAGCAAGACCGGGGATAACTTGGACTGGCTGAGTCAGGGTAGTAAGACTGCTACTACAGGAGCCGCCCGCGGCCCGTATATTTTGGTATCACGAGTGACAATGGAGAAAGTGAGCGCCTTATGACTGAAGACAACAATCAGAAAGAAAAACAGCTGGCGGAGCTGGAACGGCGTCAGAGTAAGCTCAAAGAAATGGGAGGCGAAGACCGTGTTGCCGCTCAGGCGAAACGGGGCAAGCTCACTGCGCGGGAACGGATTGATATGCTTCTTGACAAGGGAACGTTTCATGAGACCGGCATGTTCGCCAGGAGCCGTGGCGGTTCATACGGCGACGTACCCGCCGATGCTGTGGTAACCGGCTACGGTAAAGTCGACGGCTGCGGAGTGTACGTCTATGCGCAGGACTTCACCAGCATGGGTGGCACGATGTCCGAGATGCAGGGGCGCAAGATATGTGACCTGATGGACAGTGCCATGAAGGTCGGCTGCCCGGTGATAGCCCTCAATGATTCCGGTGGTGCCCGAATCCAGGATGGTGTCGATTCGCTCTCTGCCTACGGTCAGCTCTTCCGCAGGAACACCATGGCCTCCGGCGTAGTTCCCCAGATATGCGCTATCCTCGGACCGACTGCCGGTGGCGGCGTCTATTCACCGGCACTGATGGACTTCATCTTCATGGTCAAAGGCATCAGCTATGCCTTTATAACCGGACCGAGAGTGGTCAAGGCGGCAATCGGTCAGGACATCGGTGAAGAGGAGCTCGGCGGTGCTATTGTCGCCCAGCAGAAGTCCGGGGTTGTCTGTCGTTCGGAAGACAGTGAGGCCGACTGCTTCCAGAGTATCAGGGAGCTCCTCAGCTACCTCCCATCCAGTAACCGGGAACCGCCACCGAGGGTCGATTGGGGCGACAGCCCGGAACGTACCGACGACAAGCTATTCGACATTGTTCCCGCCAATCTGCGGCGTCCCTACGACATGCACAAGCTGATTAAGAGCATCTTCGACCAGCGCCAGGACGGAAGGCCGAACTTCTTTGAGCTATTCCCCCTGTTCGCCACCAATATCATCACCTGCTTTTCCCGCCTCAATGGCTGGTCCGTGGGTATTATCGCCAACCAGCCGATGTCCAAGGCGGGAGCGCTCGATATCGACGCCTGCGACAAGGCATCCCGCTTCATCCGTTTCTGCGACGCCTTCAACATCCCGGTTGTCAATCTGGTAGATGTGCCCGGATATATGCCCGGTACAGACCAGGAGTGGGGCGGCATCATCCGGCATGGGGCCAAGATGCTCTTTGCCTATTCTGAGGCCACCGTACCCAAGTTGACCCTCACCATCCGAAAGGCATACGGCGGGTCTTACCTGGGGATGTGCGGCAAAGACCTCGGTACCGACGCTGTTTTCTGCTGGCCATCGACAGTGCTGGCTGTCATGGAAGCGGAAGGAGCTGCGCCGATAATCTATCGTCGAGAGCTGCAGGCAGCCGAAAACCCCGACGAATTGCTCCAGACCAAGATACGGGAATACCGGGAGGAGTTCGCCAACCCCTACCGTGCCGCCGAGCACCTGCATATCGACGACATTATTAACCCTGCCGAGACCCGTCCGAAGCTGATTGCTGCCCTGGAGATGGCTCTGGCCAAAGTGGAAGAAGGACCCGCCAGGAAACACGGCATCATTCCCACGTAGGTATTATTCCTGCACAAACCGGAAAGGTAAGCCTTGTTGTACATACTCTCAGGACCGGATAGTTACTCCCGTACCCGGGCGCTTGATAATATCAAGGGCGGTATTGGTGACCCGGAAACACTGGCAACGAATACTACCACACTCGAAGGCCAGCAGCTCACAGTCGACCAGTTGAGGCCGGTCTGTGAGGCAGCACCGTTTCTGGCGGAAAAGCGCCTGGCAATCATCACGGGTCT
>DAOUVG010000246.1 GCA_030667735.1 Dehalococcoidales bacterium | reverse complement strand
GACACTGCTGAGGACAGGAAAGAAGAACTGCGCAAGACGTTGAACACACCGCAGATGCGGGAATCAATACAAACGACATTGCTTACCCGGAAGACCGTGGAGAAACTGGTGGAAATCGCACGGGATTCGGGGGAGACCGAGACGTCACAGAAGGAGGAGAAATGAATACTAATCCGATGAATATTATCCCGATGGTCATTGAGACCGGGACCAGAGGAGAACGCGCTTTTGACATATACTCGTTGCTGCTGAGAGAACGTATCGTCATGCTAGGTATGCCGATAAACGACCAGGTAGCCAACGTGGTTATTGCTCAGCTGCTCTATCTGGAACGGGAGGACCCGGACAAGGACATCAGTCTTTATATCCACTGTCCCGGTGGCATAATCAGTGCCGGACTGGCGATTTACGATACCATGCAGCTTATCCGCCCCGATGTCTCAACCATCTGCGTCGGACTGGCGGCCAGCATGGGAACCCTGTTACTCTGTTCCGGAGCCAAGGGGAAACGTTTTGCTTTACCCAACGCCACCATTCACATGCACCAGGCGGCTGGTGGTGCGCAGGGACAGGCGTCGGATATTGAGATTGCTGCCCGTGAGATAATGCGGATGCAGGAACTGATTCGGGGTATTATTGTGAAGCACACGGGGCAGACGATGGAGAAGATAGTCCACGATACCGACCGCGATTTCTACCTCGACCCCACGCAGGCGGTTGAGTACGGGATAGTTGACGAAATCCTGGCCAAGCCGAGCGAGGACAAGGACAAGGAAAAGGCCAAGGAAAAGGCCAAGAAATAGCCGTAGAAGGTATTGTGCCAAGATGCCGGTGGGCTTGACTACACGGCAGCCTTATACTTCGCGTAACTCGGTGCTCGGCAGGGTCTCCCCCGGCAATAGCTGCTCTACTCTGTACTGAAGCTCTTCAAACTCGTGCCGGATAGCCTTAATCTCCCCCCGGTCTTCGGTGGGCTTCGCTATTTCGTAGTTACTGTCCTTACCGGTTTCACCGGCCTTAGCGGGTTCACCGCCCAGTATGTCCAGCGTAATCCTGGCGTCGGCAGCGACGTCGAGCACTTCCGATGCGTGGCTGCTCCTCATGTCGGCGCCCCGGGTACGGTAGACCTCCCCCTCGACACCAATCCTGGCCCACGTTCTCACCGTCCGTGTCCGGCTCCGTATTAACGGCACACCGAGTGGAATCAGTAGTATCGTCACGCAGAGCAGGGTGCCGACCAGAATCCGGAGGAACCAGAACGAAGACAGCCTCTGACGGTCCTTGTGGCCAATCAGCCGGTCACTGAAGGTAGCCGTGCCCTCAATGGGACTCTCAGCAAGTGTTAGTTCATGGTATTCATGTGCAAAGCCGCTGTCCTCCAGGAAATCGTGGAGCGACCGCCACAGCTTCCTGGGGGAGCCGGTCCGCATATCCCACTTACCGGAGAATGAGGTCCCTATTCGCTCGGACATGATATTCTCCTTGCCGTGCCCGCTGGCATGGTCAGGTTATGAACCTGTCAGCCGGTACTTCCGGCTACAAACTCATCAATCTCGGAGGTCAGGTCATAACCGTCGATAACATTACCTTCGGCATCCGTGATTTCCCGGTTCGCGTCTATCTTTACCCTGCCCTGGCTGAATGCCCGGATAGTGGACAGTACCAGTGGGACCTCACGGAGAACCCCGTTCTGCCGTATGAGTTTGAATAAGGGGTTGTTCTCACCCTGCGTAGAGCGTACCTCGTCGAGAGAGCGCTGCCTGATATCCCGTCGGTGTTCGTCGAAGGCGCCGCCCTTTATCGGGAACTTGCAGTATGTCACCACCGGCCCTTCGTCCAACTCGGGGATAGCCAGGTGCATCATGGCCCCGGTCTCGTCGGCATCGGTCTCAATGAGCTTCCAGATAACGTCCTGCCACATCAGGCCGAGAGGTCCGTCTGGAGCTGCGGGGTGAAGGTTGATTATATTGTACCTGCGGGACATTTCTTTACCGAGGATAAGCAGGTAACCGGCTAGCACGCAAAGGTCGGGTTGGAAGTCCTTCAGGCGGGCCATGCTCTCTCTATCGTAGTCGAGTCGCCACTGTGGCATCGGCGACCCCGGTGGTGGAGTGCGTTCGCCTCTGGCACGGCGGTACTTCTGGTAGGAGAAACAGACCAGGGGAATCCCGTAGGCCTCAACCATCTGGAGGAACTGGTCGGTAGGTTCGGTCTCACCACGCTCACGGCTGCAGAAGACGAACTCTATCTCTGCTTCGAGTTCACTCGAGGTTATTGCAGACTGTGCAGCCCGGAGAAGCCCCTTAGAACCTTCGCCTCTGCCCGTAGAGAACCAGCCCAGCTTATGCATCATCGCCCTCCTTCGTAATACCCCTGTGTTTAAGTTAAGGAGGCTCTCCTTGAGAAGCCTGTCCTCAGAAGGCCCTCAGGAGCTTAGCCCAGATGGTGCGGAAGTGGACGAGGGGATTTGACCGGAATCCTCGTATCTTGCCTTTTGCCAGTGCCTGGAGGCACCCTTCCTTGTCACTGAATTCGGGCATTTCCACATATGCGTTGCCTATCTCTGCCGGGGAATGAGCATCGCTACCGGCAGATTTAACAATACCATGTCTGTCAGCAAATGTTGTTGCCTTTGTTGTCGGCCAGGGAAAAGGGCATCTGGCGTTGAAGGCTTCGATAATGTCTATCTCACCCACAAGCTCTTCGATTTCTCTCTGGTTCATTCTTAGACCACGAAAGGTATCGAATGGGTGCGGTATGCAGACCAGGGCATCCTGCGCACGGATGCGCTCTATTGCCTCCCTGGCCGATTTACAGGTGGGTATGGTCTGCTTGAGAAAGACGCCCATTATCTCACCCTGTGGGGTCAGAATCTCTTCGGCAACCAGCACTGTAAAGGGGGCTAACTCCTGCATCTTCAGTGCCCCCTCAACGGTGCCGTGGTCGGCAATGGCGATGCAGTTTATGCCCAGTGCATTACAGCGCGTGACGATACTCTCCAGCGGTGTATTGCAGTCCATGGAATACCTGGTGTGAATATGCAGGTCAGCCTTAAACAACTCAAGTAGCCCTTTCCAGGTAGCCCCCCGTTCGGGTGTCTACCTTGATAACATCTCCCTGATTGATGAATAGAGGTACCTGGACGGTGATACCCGTCTCCAGCGTGGCGGGCTTGGTGCCCGAGGTTGCGGTATCTCCCTTGAAGCCGGGACCGGTATCT
>DAOUVG010000129.1 GCA_030667735.1 Dehalococcoidales bacterium | reverse complement strand
GCATCATAATGGACTCGCTGACCGCCGTGATGCTGGTCGTGGTCACCGTCGTCAGCCTGATGGTGCAGATATACTCGCTGGGCTACATGCAGCATGATGAAGCAGGCTACACCCGGTACTACGCCTGGATGTCCCTTTTCACCGCCTCCATGCTGGGCCTGATTATCGCCAACAACCTCCTTATGATGTTCGTCTTCTGGGAGATGGTTGGTCTGTGCTCGTATCTGCTCATCGGTTTCTGGTTCCACAAACCGTCTGCGGCCAACGCCGCCAAGAAGGCCTTCATCGTCACCCGGTTTGGCGATTTCGGTTTCCTGGTAGCGATACTTGTCCTCTACGCCAACACGGGAACGTTTGACACGGCGGAACTGAGCGGTCTGGCAGCAGCAGGTGCACTCGCCGGTGCCACCCTCACCTGGGTGGCTATCGGCATCTTCGCCGGAGCAATGGGTAAGTCAGCCCAGTTCCCGCTCCACATCTGGCTGCCGGATGCCATGGAAGGCCCGACACCGGTCAGCGCCCTTATCCATTCCGCGACAATGGTCTCGGCGGGCGTGTTCCTGGTGGCGCGCACCTTCCCGATATTCGCCCACTCCCTTGAGGCAGTAACCGTGGTGGCGACCATCGGAGGCTTTACGGCCATCTTTGCGGCCTCAATGGGCCTGGTAATGAACGATATCAAGCGCGTGCTCGCCTATTCCACCATCAGCCAGCTTGGCTACATGATGCTCGGACTGGGGGCAGCCGGTATTATACTATTCAATGAAGGAAACATTACAGTAGAGTCGGCCAAGGCCGCCACCACCTTCGGTATCTTCCACCTCGTCACCCACGCCTTCTTCAAGTCGCTCCTGTTCCTTGGAGCGGGTAGCGTCAACCATGCCACCGGTACATTCGATATGCGGCTGATGGGCGGCCTGCGCAAGATAATGCCCTGGACGTATATCACCTTCCTCCTCGGCTCTCTGAGCCTGGCAGGAGTCTGGCCCCTGGCTGGTTTCTGGAGCAAGGACGAGATTCTGCTTACAGCGCTGGAAGGGAACACGGTGCTCTTTGTTCTGGCAATGATAACCGTGTTCATGACCGCCTTCTACATGTTCCGCGTTATCTACATGACCTTCCACGGGAAGTACCGCGGCGGAGACCCTGAGGCACACTCCCACCCGCACGAATCACCGAAGGTCATGGTTGCTCCCCTGGTCTTCCTGTCCGTCCTGGCCGTTATCGCCGGTTTCTGGAATGCCTTCGGGCATCTCGGAGAGCTCATGGGGCACGGTCATACCAGGGGCTTCATTGACGGGTTCTTCGGCGTATTCACCCACTCGCCGTGGCCGATTATATCGCTACTGCTGGCGCTGGGCGGTATTCTGCTTGCCTACCTGATGTACAACACCAAACAGATTTCCGCGGAACGCATTGGTGCCAGGTTCCAAGCGCTATACGTGATGTTCTCGCGGAAGTACTGGATGGACGAACTGTACGAAGACCTGATCGTGCGAAAGGCACTGCTCGGCGGGTTCTTTGCCGGACTTCAGAAGCTGGATACCAAAGGTATTGACGGGGTTGTAAATGGAGCAGCCAATGCTATAATGTCCAGCGGAGACGTGGTCCGCAAAATGCAGACGGGACAGTTTCAACTGTACGCGCTGTCCATTGCCCTGGGGGCATCCGCGATTGCCATTATCCTGTATATCTTCGGATGAGTATTTATAGGCTAAAGGATTTGATAGGAGTCAGCAGGCTTGGAGTTTAACTACTTTCTGACCATCATAATCTTCCTCCCGGTAGCGGGGGCGGCGCTAATTGCCTCCATACCGGGACTGTCCGCACGGGTAATTCGGTGGAGTTCAGCCGTCCTGACCTTCGCCTCGCTCATGCTGTCAATTTGTGTCTTCTGCGGGTATGACCGCGTACTCGGCGGCATCCAGTTCGAGGAGAAGGCCTCCTGGATTCAGGCAATCAGCGCCAACTACCACCTCGGTGTCGACGGTCTGAGCCTGCCGCTGGTGCTGCTGACAGCCTTCCTCGGCTTCATAGTGGTACTCATCTCGTGGAAGGTCAACGTGAGAGTCCGCGAGTACTTCGCCTGGTTGCTTCTCCTGGAGGCGAGCATCCTGGGCGTATTTTGCTCGCTTGACCTGCTGCTTTTCTTCATCTTCTGGGAAATAGAAGTCATCCCGATGTACTTCCTGATATCCATCTGGGGTACGGGCCGAAAAGACTACTCGTCCATCAAGTACGTTCTCTATACGCTTTTCGGCAGTGCCTTTATGCTGGCCGGTATCCTGAGCCTGTATTTCACCACCGGCAGCCTGAGCATGGTGGATATCTCGGAGGGCGGGCTTGGCATGGTGCAGTCCATCATGCCGGCGGCGTCAATCTTCTGGCTCCTCATCATTGCCTTTGCCGTCAAACTGCCGGTGTTCCCGCTGCACACCTGGCTCCCGGACGCCCATACCGACGCACCGACTGCCGGTAGCGTGATGCTTGCCGGGGCGCTAATCAAGATGGGCGGCTACGGGATGATACGCGTCTGCGTGAGCATCTTCCCGGACGTAGCCCGCAGCTTCGCACCGATGCTAATGACGCTGGCCGTAATCAGCATACTATACGGCGCGGCGCTGACCCTGAGGCAGACCGACCTCAAGCGGATGATTGCCTATAGCAGCGTGAGCCACATGGGCTACGTGCTGCTCGGCATCTTTGCCCTCAATGAGATAAGCCTGACCGGAGCGGGTCTGCAAATGCTCAGCCATGGCCTGCTCACCGGGTTGCTCTTCGCCATGGCCGGCCTGATGATACACAATGTCGAGGAGCGGGACCTCAGGAAACTGGGCGGACTGGCCAGACAGATGCCGGTTATTGCCATCGTGTTTTCTATCGCCGGTCTTGGTTCGCTGGGTCTGCCGCTGACCAGCGGCTTTGCCGCCGAGTTCATCACCTTCATCGGCAGCTTCTCCAGCACCGCCGTCGGGGGCGCAGAGGTCTTCACTATCCTGGCAGTGCTGGGCGTGGTACTCGCTGCCGGCTATATCCTGTGGATGATACAGCGGACGTTTTACGGTCCGGTACTGGAGCAATATAACGGTGTCAAAGATGCCGATAACCTGGAGAAGGTCTACATGTTCGCCTTTGTCATCCTGATAATGATAATCGGTATCTATCCGGCGATTGTGACAGACATAATCAGGCTCGGTATCTCGCCGATAGTTGGACTGATAGGTGGTTAGAGCGGTGAGTTTGGATGGCAGAGCCGATAATGCTCGGGGTGGGAGCGGTAATTGAGGATGAAGCCGGCAGAATACTGCTGGTGAAGCACCGCCCGGAGAGGGGCGGATACTGGCAGGGTAAGTGGATATGCCCCGGCGGCAGGCTGGAACCGGGGGAAACGATACAGGAAGCAATCAAGAGGGAGGTAAAGGAGGAGACCCATCTCGATATCAGTCTGGTTGCCCCGCTTCACCCCTTTGACCGGATTGTCAGGTCGGAAGACGGCAGGGTTACGCTGCATGTCATCTACATTGACTACCTGGCCAGGGTGACCGGAGGTACAATGAGACCGGACAGCGATATCGGTGAGGCCAGATGGGTTACCAGGGAGCAGATTCCCGGGATATGGGAGGAACTGCACGAAGACACCAGGAAGCTCCTCCGGATTGCGAAAATAGCATATGTTTCTAAGGAGTAGGTCTTGAATCTTGAGCTGTTGGCACCAGAACTAAGCCTGGCAGCAACCGCGGTAGTGCTGATACTGCTGGACCTCTTTATCGAGAGAAAAGGGGTGCTGACGGTTCTCAGCATTATCGGTCTGGCGGTGTCCGCCGGGTTTGCCATTGCTCTCTGGGGCACCTCCCAGGCTGCATTCAACGGCATGCTGTCCGTGGACAACTTCGCCCTCTTCTTTAAGCTTCTCTTCCTGGGGATTGCTGCTCTGATTATCCTGGCCTCTGTCGACTACGCGCCCAAGTTCAGTCGCTTCCAGGGTGAATACCACGCACTGATAGTCCTTTCCGCACTGGGTATGATGCTCATGGCGGCCAGTGCCGAGCTTATCACTATCTACATCGCCCTCGAACTGGCCAGTATCTCGCTCTACGTTCTGGCCGGGTTCCTCAAGGACCCCAAATCGACGGAGTCGTCAATCAAGTACCTGCTGCTGGGTGCAACCTCCTCGGCAGTATTGCTCTATGGCATGGCGCTGGTCTTCGGCTCGACCGGTACCACACAGCTTGCCGAAATATCGCAGGCTGTCCAGAATCTCGGTGCCACGGGCGTCGGCGATAACCCGGCGCTGATGCTGGGTGCGGTTCTGCTGATTGCCGGCTTCGGTTTCAAGATTGCCGCGGTACCCTTCCAGATGTGGGTGCCCGACGTCTACGAAGGGGCGCCAACCCCGATAACCGGTTACCTGTCCGTGGCCAGTAAAGCGGCCGGATTTGCCATCATACTCCGCGTCTTCTTCTCCGCATTCGGTACCCCGGAATGGCTGAGCATGAACTGGGGTCTGGTCTTCGCCGCGCTGGCAGCCATCGGTATGACGGTGGGCAATATATCCGCCTTACCCCAGATTAATATCAAGCGCATGTTCGGTTACTCCAGCATCGCCCAGGCGGGCTATCTGCTGGTCGGCCTTGCCGCTATGGGTGTCGGAGCAGCCACGAGCACACTCAATCAGAGCACGGTCATGTTCTTCCTGTTAAGCTACTCGATGGCTAACCTGGGGGCCTTCATCGCTATCATCGCCATCACCAACAAAATTAACAGCGACCTCATCGAGGACTTCTCCGGGATGAGCAAGCGGGCGCCGGTCCTTGCCCTCGGTCTGACTCTGTGCCTGATATCACTGATTGGCATGCCCCCGGCAGCCGGGTTCATGGCCAAGTTCTACATCTTCAGCGGGGCGGTGCAGAGCGACCTGCTCTGGCTGGTCATTATTGCCGTCATCAACAGCGTGATATCGGCCTTCTACTATCTGAGAGTGGTTAAGGTGATGTGGCTCGGCGAACCTGCCTCCACTGAGAAGGTGCCTTCCTCAGGAGCGCTGCGCGTGGCACTGGCCATTACATGCCTCGGCGTCCTCTTCCTCGGCATTCTCCCCGGCTTAGCCATCAAGGGCGCCGAGTTCGCCGCGAAGATGTTCGGGTCATAAGCCTGTCACTCCTATCAATCCCAAACCCTCTGAGACTTCCCTGATACGCAGCTTTGGAGAGCCCGATT
>DAOUVG010000092.1 GCA_030667735.1 Dehalococcoidales bacterium | reverse complement strand
CCTGGTCAATAATGTCGGTGGCTCCGACGAAGGAGGCTCCGATAGTATCGCCCTGGGCTGGACTGGTTTGGACGGATACTACCGCCTGACCCTGAAAGCGCACGTCCTCATGTCCCAGGCAGTAATACCCTACCTCATAGAGCAGAAGAGCGGCAAGATAATCAATATATCCTCGGAGGCGGGCCGGGTTGGTTCCGCCCTGCTGATGGCCTATTCCGCTTTCAAGAGCGGTGTGATTTCCCTCACCAAATCACTCGCTCTGCAGCTGGCTGGCGACAATATCAACGTCAACTGCATCTGCCCCGGTGTCATCTGGACGCCACTGTGGGAGAGGCTGGCACAGGGTTTGATTGACATGAACCCCGCTTTCAAAGATATGTCTCCGCGTGAGTTTTTTGAGAAACAGATAGTTGCCAGAAGACCGCTGGGGAGAGAGGAGACATCGGAAGACATTGGACGAACGGTAGTCTTCTTCGCTTCCGAGGACGCGCGGGCCATCACCGGCCAGTCCCTGAACGTCAACGGCGGCAATGTTATGAACTAGGCGTGTGCTGAAAAACACTTTCGACCATCCCCACTATATCTGAGGGACACCCCCCTTCTGAGAGGGCTCTCTCTGCACTCCCCTTTTTCAGCACACCAAGCCCCGGCATACACCAAACCGGGAACAGGTGAGATTCAGCAGCACTAAGGAGGTCTGACTAGTGGCCAGGATTAACGGAGGCAAGCTGATTGCCAGAGTACTCAAGCAGGAGGGAGTAGAGTATATCTTCGCCCTGTCCGGCGGGGAAATCGACCCCATCTTTCAGGGTTGTACCGACGAAGGTATTAAGGTCATAGACACCCGCCATGAACAGGCGGCGGTCTTTGCCGCCGAAGGCTGGGCTATGATGACGGGAAAACCGGGTATTGCCGCCGCCACCGCGGGGCCGGGATTCACCAACGCCGTCACCGGACTGTGGGACGCCTTCGGGAAAGCCTGCCCGATAATTGTCTTCGGAGGCAGGACAGGAATACAGAACTTCGACCTGGGTGCCATTCAGGACATGAACTCCCTGGAACTGGCCAGCGACACCACCAAGTGGGCGCGGGCGGGCTACGAGACGAAACGAATCGCCGAGTATGTCAGCATGGCATTCCGGCAGGCCCTTGGCGGTCGGCCGGGACCGGTCTACCTGGAGTTCCCCGTCGACGTGCTCAGCGCTGAGATTGAAGAGGATGAGGTAGTGCTACCGACCAACTACCGGACAGACGCCCGACCCCAGGGAGACCCGGAGATGGTCAGGCAGGCTGTGGACCTCCTTCTGAAGGCCGAGCGACCGCTGGTCATCGGCGGCATGGGCCTCTGGTGGTCGCAGGCCGCTGACGAACTCCGCGAGTTCATTGAACTGACCGGAATACCTTTCAACAGCAGTGTCGGCAGCAGTTCGCTTCCCGCCGACCACCCGCTATGCCTCAACCCCCGCGTCGGGACGGACCAGGCAGACGCAATCCTGGTCATTGGCAAACGGATGGACTTCCTGATGGCTTACGGACGAGCGCCCCTGTTTAACAAGGACAGCAAGTGGATTCAGATAGATATCGAATCCACCGAGTTAGGGCGAAACCGGCCGACAGATATCGGCATTATCGGAGACGCGAAAGCAGTGCTGAGGCAGATGAGCGACGAGGCCCGCGACAGATGCCAGGGCAGAAAGGAACTACCCTGGGTGGCGAAATGTCACGAGCTTGCCCTGGCCCAGCAGGAGCAGATGGCCGACCTCATCAACTCCGACAGTAGCCCGGTACACCCTGCCCGTCTCTGCCGGGAGATTCGTGACTTCCTTGACCGGGACGCTACAATAGTTATGGACGGCGGCGAAATCTCCGGGTGGGGATTCAGGGTTTTGCGGAGCTATTACCCCGGGCACATGCTCAGCATTCTCCCTACCGGGACACTCGGTGTGGGACCCAGCTACTCAATAGCAGCCAGGCTGGCGAGACCTGACAAGCAGGTGCTCTACCTCAGTGGCGACGGTTCGTTCGGACTGAATGCCATGGAGTTTAACACCATGGTCAGGCATAACCTTCCCATTGTCTCCATAATCAGCAACGACGGCGGCTGGGGAGTGATAAAGCGCCTCCAGCAGAACAGGGGGACTGGCCGCGTGGTGGGGTCCGACCTGGGCTATGTCCGCTACGACAAGGTAGTCGAGGCCCTGGGCGGTTACGGAGAAGCAGTAGACAAACCGGAAGACGTGCGTCCCGCGCTGGAAAGGGCCTTCGCTTCGGGGTTGCCCGCCTGTATCAATGTGCGGACATCCTTCTAACTACTGCGAGGTTGATTGCCGCAGTCTAACTACAGCTTGAGCAGGCGCTTGAGATTTGCCGTAGCGGTCCGGCCTATTTCTTCGGTGGTAACACCGCGGAGTGCGGCTACTTTCTCGGCCACTGCAACCACCTCTGCGGGACCGGCTGACTGCCCCCTCGGCGTGGCGTCCGTCTCGGTGAGCAGTCGGTCGGTCGGAATCCGGGTAACCGCCTCTTCCAGTCCGGGCATATCTCCAAGCACCGCCCTGCCGATAGCCACGTAAAACCCGATTTCAAGCCAGTCCTTCAACATGGCGCTGTCACCGGAAAACCCGTGGATATTCCCTGTCAACCCGGAGCCGACCTCCCTGCGAAGCAGCCCCATCATGTCGGCATGGGCTTCGCGACAGTGCAGGTTGACAGGCAAACCCTTCTCGCAGGCCAGTGAGAGTTCGTACTTCAGAAGCTCTCTCTGCCCGGTTGCCGTCTGTGGACTTCGGGCGTAGTCCAACCCTATTTCACCCAAGGCAACAACGCCTTCCGTAGTGGCAAGCCCTTCAAGACGACGGCACAGTTCGTCCGTGGGGGCGACGGCATTCCAGGGATGGATTCCCACCGCAGCAAGTACTACCTGGTGTGTCCTCGCCAGGCGGATGGCCTCTTCCGATGACTCCAGGCTCATTCCCGTTGTCAGTATTATGTCAAGATTGCTGGCCGCCGCTCTCTCAAGCACCTCCTTAAGCTGTTGTTCCGACTCAAAACCGTCCATGTGGCAGTGACTGTCTGAAAACACCGTCTTCCTCCTGCAACCCGCATTCTGCCCTAAGATACAACCATGCAGTAACCCTGTCAATCACCGGCCAGAAGCAACAATGGCCGTTGACAACCATATGATATACTGAAAGACAGATAGTCTCACTTCGGGTGTACGGAGCAAGTACGGACGCCGAATGCCGGACTGGTGATGGCCATCACCTCCACAGAAGGGGTTGACATCCATGCCGCTAATGGCAAATCCATATTCAAGAGCGACACAATACCTGCGCGGAAACGTGCTTAACCGGTTCCCACGCGGGATTTGGGCTCTCATGGTCATTCAGCTGGTTGCTTCGGCAGGTTTCTCCATCTGCCTGCCTTTTCTACCCCTGTACCTCCACCAGGAGCGTGGCCTGGTGATGACACTGGTCGGTGTACTTTTTCTTATCGGGGGCATCTGCTCTTCCGCTACCCAGATGGTAGGCGGCGTGCTGGCGGACCAACTCGGGCGGCGACGACTGCTTCTTGGCACCTCTGTCATCAGAATGTTCCTCTACTCGGGGCTGGCTGTCCTGATAGCGACCTCCGCACCGGTATGGAGCATCATCACCATCTATATCGCCGGCCAGTCAGCAGGAATGATGATGCGTCCCGCCATGACGGCCATGGTGGCTGACCTCTCTCCCGAAAACCAGCTCACCGAGACCTATGGCCTCCTGCGGGTAGGACAGAATATCGGCTGGGCAATGGGTCCTGCAGTGGGCGGATACCTGATAACCTTCCTGCCTTACGCCTGGCTCTTCGGGGTGACCGCCCTATCAAGCATCCTGACTTTCTCCCTGATACTCCTGCTCATCAGAGAGTCCTACGTCGGCACCACGGACCGGGCAGACTTCCGCAGTATGTTCACCGCGGCCACCAACCGGACCTTCCTGACTTTCAGCGTCCTTTGCCTGCTGGTGTTCATGACGATGGGACAGCTTGGCAGCACCCTGTCTGTCTTTACGGTAGACCGTCTTGGCCTGTCAACTGCCCAGTACGGAATGCTGCTCACTGCCAATGGCATTATCGTGGTATTGTTCCAGTACCCGGTGGCGCGCTGGGCAGGAAGACTGACCAAAGCCCGAGGCATGATACTGGGGAGTCTGTTCTTCGGCATCGGCTGGCTGTCTATGGGCTGGGCCCACAACTTCGGCTGGGCGCTGGCATCGGTAGCGATTGTTACCGCCGGAGAGATAACGTTCACGCCACTGACACTATCAACAGTGGGACAGCTTTCGCCATCAGACCGCCGAGGGCGGTACATGGGGTTCTTCGGGCTGAGCCAGAGTTTGAGTATGTCCCTGGCACCGTTGTTCGGCGGGGTCCTGCTCGACGCTTTTCCTCGTGAGCCATGGTTTATCTGGAGTGCAATCGGCGCTGTGGCCTTTATTGCTGCAGTGGGCTTCCACCTGTGGGGAACAAGGGCCCGGGTTGGTCCATCTGTCGATTACCATCTAACCGATTCACAGGACAATCTATAACTGGAAAGACCCCGCCCGGCAGGGTCCACAGATACAAACGTTACCGGGTGATACGGGTAAGCTGGACGGCAGGCGTTCAACAGACTACTTGTCGGTTTTCTCCTTCTTCTTTCTTCCGGTGGTAACCGGCATCGGCTGTACCGGAGTGTCACTGATATCCCGGACGAGTACAAGACCTTGCGTTCCGGCGGCTCTTGATATAATCTTAGGTGTGTCTGAAGCACAACCTCAAACACGTGGGAGAACATGACCATTCAGCGGGAGTTCCTGGAATCAATCCCCTACTTCACCGGACTGAACGCAACTGAGCTGGACTCGGTGCGGCATCTCATGTTCGAGAGGACGGTCGACCGCAACGAAATAATCCAGTTCGAGAGCGAATCCGCCGAGACGCTTTTCTTCATCACCTCGGGTGCGGTCAAGGTATTCAAGACTTCCTCTGAAGGCAAGGAACAGATTCTGAGCATAGCACGTCCCGGGGGCTCCTTTAACGACATTGCCATCTTCGATGACGGTCCTTCACCGGCCAGTGCCCAGGCAATGGGTCCCGTCTTGCTCTACGGGATATCAAGGAACGAACTCCAGACCATCCTGCGAGAGCACCCGCAGGTGGCCCTGAACACCATCAAGGTACTCGCTGACCGGACACGACAGTTGGTAGAGCTTGTAGAGGACCTCTCCTTCCGGCACGTCATTGGCCGCGTAGCCAAGATACTCCTGGAACAAGCCGGTGACGGCACCTCTCCCAGGCCACGGCTGACCCAGCAGGATATGGCAGCCATGGCGGGTACCGTTCGGGAGGTTGTCGCCAGGTCTCTCAAAGCGCTGGAAGAGGAAGGGGCTATCAGGCTGGAGCGACACCAGATAAAGATAGCCGACAAGGAAATACTCGAAGATATGGTAACAGCATCAGTCTGAGATATTTGTTACAGACTTACATGCAGTACCGGGCTATAGTATAAGTAATACGGGGGTAGACTGTATTGCCGTTCATGCCACAAATCGATGCGGATAAGTGCGACAACTGCGGACTTTGTGTCAGCGTGTGCGACTGTGGTGCGTTGGTCTATATCGAAGATACTGTCACCGTCATTGAGACCCATACTTGCGGCTGGTGCATGATGTGCGAGGCAGTGTGTCCCCTCGGAGCCCTTACCTGCCCCTTTGAGATAATGTTCGACGAAACGACCCAGCCTTAACCGGTAACCACAGCCTGTACGGCCAGTATATCCCACTTTTTAACCTGCTGACATCTCTTTTATTTCACCCAACCGCAGCTAACTTCAAAGAGACAAATGTTACATACACTGTCTCTCCTTACGCCTAGAATGAAGTAGAACCTCAAGGGAGATGACCCGGCGCGGGGTGAAGGAGGTGTGGCTGATGCCAAGGTGGAGATTACGTGCCTGTCCCCGATGTGGTGGTGACAGTTTCATAGATAGCGACGTAGATGGCTGGTACGAGCAGTGCCTGATGTGTGGACACCGCCGGGAACTGAAGGACATTGAACAGTTCACAAAGCAACCGGCAAGAGTTGCAAACAGACAGAGTGACCTGAACGCAGCCTGACGCTGCCAGTCAGGTCGCCGATACAAGAACTATGCTATACTGATAGTGGCTGGCTCTAAAGGATACATCGGATTGCCTATCTACGAATACGAATGTGAAGAATGCTCGACCCGATTTGAGGTACGTCGCAGCTTTCACGATGCGTTGATGGAGTCCTGTCCCCATTGCGAAGGAAAGACCCGCCGTGTTTTCCAACCCGCCGCGGTTATCTATAAAGGGTCAGGCTTCTATGTAACCGACAGCAGGAACCACTCCTCACCGTCCGGGGGTGATTCATCCTCGGGGTAGCGCATCATTCCGGTTCCACCACAGAATCCGACTTAAAAGGCACCTACAGGGTGCCTTTTCTCATGTCCGCAGTCACTTGTCCTGTCATGACTCGGCTT